>CAMHMG010000018.1 GCA_946186175.1 uncultured Clostridia bacterium
AAAAAAGGAATCTGAAAGCCTTAGAAATAGGGGCTTAGAGATTCCGAGAGATTATTAATATAAAAAGGAGGCATGAGAAGATTATGGAACGCAGAAATGCATGGAAGGATTATGACAAGAAGGAACTTAAGGAGTTGGAAAGTCTCTGTAAGGAGTATAGAAAGTTTCTGGATAACGGTAAGACGGAAAGAGAGTGTGTGAAGCAGATTGTAGAACAGGCAAAGGAAGCCGGCTATGTTGATCTTGAGGATATAAGAAAATCTAAGAAGAAGGTCAAGAAAGGCGACAAGATATACGCAGTTAATATGAAGAAATCCATTGCACTGTTCCAGATTGGATCAGAGCCTTTGGTTAATGGAATGAATATATTGGGTGCACATATTGATTCACCTCGTATGGATGTCAAGCAGAATCCATTGTATGAGGATACTGATCTTGCTTATCTTGATACACATTATTACGGCGGGATTAAGAAGTATCAGTGGGTAACGCTTCCGCTTGCCATTCATGGTGTTGTTGCTATGAAAAATGGGGATGTTGTTGATGTCGTTATCGGCGAGAATGAGAAGGATCCGGTATTCTGTGTAACAGATCTTCTTATTCATCTTGCGGGAGAGCAGATGGATAAAAAGGGCGCTAAAGTAGTTGAAGGAGAACAATTAGATATTCTAGTTGGCAGCAGACCTGTTCCGAAAGAGGATAAGGAAGCTGTCAAGAAGATGGTATTATCCGTTCTTAAGAAAAAATATAAAATGGAAGAGGAAGATTTCCTTTCAGCAGAATTGGAGATTGTACCTGCAGGAAAGGCCAGAAATGCCGGACTTGATGAATCAATGATAATAGGTTATGGACAGGATGACAGAGTGTGCGCTTATACATCAATGGCTGCAATGTTTGATATGGAAGAGGTTAAAAGGACAGCCTGCTGCTTACTTGTAGATAAGGAAGAGATTGGTTCTGTAGGTGCTACAGGTATGCAGTCGAAATTTTTTGAAAACACAGTTACAGAGATCATGGATGCAATGGGAGATTATTCAGAACTTAATCTTAAGAGATGTCTGGCAGGTTCATTTATGCTTTCATCTGACGTTTCGGCGGCATTTGACCCCAACTTTGCAAGCGCATTTGAAAAGAAGAATTGCGCATATTTTGGAAGGGGAGTTGTATTTAACAAGTTTACAGGCTCTCGAGGAAAGTCCGGTTCTAATGATGCTAATGCTGAATATATCGGAAAACTTCGAAAGATTATGGATGACAACAATATTGCATTTCAGACGGCAGAGCTTGGTAAGGTTGATATCGGCGGAGGCGGAACTATTGCATATATTCTTTCACTCTACGACATGAATGTAATTGACAGTGGTGTTGCTGTTCTTAATATGCATGCACCTTGGGAGATCACAAGCAAGGCTGATATATATGAGGCATTTAAGTCATACAAAGCATTTCTTAAGGATGCATAAATCTTAACTATTAAGTAGTGGTAATGACAGTGATATATTATATGGTGGTGAAAGATACTATGGATAACCATAAATAATAATTGAATGTTCAGTATATGCTACTTGTACCTACTATATACGATAATAAAGTGTTTCATGAAATGATAAAGGGGTATCATTATGAATCTTAAGGAGTTAGAAATCGGAAAATCAGCCGTTGTAGTTAACGTTGGCGGCAGTGGTGCGTTACGACAGCATTTTCTTGATATGGGAATCATACCCGGTGTTAAGATAAAGGTAATTAAATATGCGCCTATGGGTGATCCGTTGGAAATACGTGTGCACGATTACGAATTGACCTTAAGACTTAATGATGCCGCACAGATAGAGGTTGAGCCGCAGGAGGAGAATGCGGATCAATTGACGGAGAGCGATGAAAATGCTGTAGTTAAGAAATTAGAACATCCCGGACTTGGCGAAGGTGGAAGATTTCATTTGAAGGGAGATGGTGATCCGCTTCCTGATGGAACAACCTTAACCTTTGCTCTTGTTGGAAACCAGAACAGCGGCAAGACAACACTTTTCAATCAGTTGACAGGATCTAAGCAGCACGTCGGTAATTTTCCCGGAGTTACGGTGGATCGTAAAGACGGAGTAATAATAGGACATCCGGATACCTTGGTGACCGATCTTCCCGGAATATATTCAATGTCTCCATATACAACAGAGGAACTTGTGTCGAGGAATTTTGTTCTTCAGGAAAAGCCTAAGGCTATAATCAACATTGTGGATGCTACTAATATTGAGAGAAATCTTTATTTGACTATGCAGCTTTTGGAAATGGGAATTCCGGTGGTAGTAGCTCTTAATATGATGGATGAGATGATGGGTAATGGCGGCTCTGTATATGTCAACGCTATGGAGTCTATGCTTGGGGTTCCGGTAGTTCCGATCTCAGCTGCAAAAAATCATGGAGTTCATGAGCTTATTGAACATGCAATTCATATTGCAAAATACCAGGAGAAGCCGACAAGACAGGATTTCTGCGGTAAAGATGACAGAGGGGGAGCAGTTCACAGATGTCTTCATGCGGCAATACATTTAATTGAGGATCATGCTGAAACTACGGGGCTTCCGGTTCGCTTTTCAGCTGTAAAGGCGATTGAAGGCGATGAACACATTATAAAACAGCTTGATTTAGAAGATAACGAGAAAGAGACTTTGGAGCGTATAGCTCTGCAGATGGAGAAAGAGAGTGGCCTTGACAGAAGTGCGGCTATAGCAGATATGCGCTTTTCATATATTATGAAATTGTGCGAGCGTTGTGTTGTAAAACCTAAGGAGAGCAAAGAACGAAAAAGAAGCCGCAGGATAGATAAGATATTTACCGGCAAATATACGGCCATTCCTGTATTTGTTGGAATAATGGGTTTGGTGTTCTTTCTTACATTTAATGTAATAGGATCATTTTTTCAGGAATTACTGGAAAAGGGAATAGGAACTCTTTCGGATAATCTTGATAAACTTTTTACTACAGTCGGTGTTAACGAAGTACTGCATAATCTGATAATCAACGGAATATTTGAAGGGGTTGGAAGTATTATCAGTTTCTTACCTATCATTGTAACAATGTTCTTCTTTCTTTCGTTGCTTGAAGACAGTGGATATATTGCAAGGGTAGCATTTGTTATGGACAAGCTGCTTAGGAAGATAGGTCTTTCGGGTCGAAGTATTGTGCCCTTGCTTATAGGATTTGGTTGTACGGTTCCGGCGGTTATGGCGACCAGAACTCTGCCCAGTGAGCGGGACCGCAAGATGACAATTTTGCTTACACCGTTTATGAGTTGTACTGCAAAGCTTCCTATTTATGCATTTTTTGTAGATGCATTCTTTCCTGACTACAAAGCTCTCATAATGGTGGGACTGTATGTTACGGGAATCATTTTGGGTATTATAGTTGCTCTGTTTTATAAAAAAGCTCTGTTTAGAGGCGAGGCTGTTCCGTTCGTTATGGAATTGCCTAATTACAGGATGCCTAGTGCAAAAAATGTTATACAACTGTTATGGGAGAAAGCCAAAGATTTTCTTCAAAGAGCATTTTCTGTAATACTTATAGCAACTATTATAGTGTGGTTTTTGCAAAGCTTTGATTTTAGATTAAGTCTTGTAAGTGATTCTCATGAGAGTATTCTTGCATCGATAGCTGGAGTGCTGACACCGTTGTTTAAACCACTCGGGCTTGGTGATTGGCGTATAGTTACATCATTGTTCAGCGGGTTTATAGCTAAGGAGAGTGTTGTGTCGGTGCTTGAGGTGCTGTTCAGTGCTGAGGGTGGAGCCGGTGCGGCAATGAGCACTCTTGCTGCAGTAAGTCTTCTTGTGTTCAGTCTTTTATACACTCCGTGTGTAGCAGCGATAGCATCCGTCAAGAGTGAACTTGGAAGAAAATGGGCTGTCTATGTTGTGGTATGGCAATGTGTTGTTGCATGGGTTGCAGCATTTATTGTCAGATTGATAGGGATGGCAATCGGATTGTCATAATGGGAGAAAAATAATAATATAAATAATATGAGCTGCATATAATGGATAGTAACATTTATTATGTAGGAGATAGAACGTGGATTGCGAAGAAATGATTTACAGCAATGATTATGCGGACTACATGATCAACTCATTAGATTTGATAATAGAAGGTGACGAAAACAATTGTTGTACCAATCCTATTATGGAGAGGATTGCGATACAGCATTGTCCACAGAAGGAACAGAGACTAACTAATTTAGAATCTGTTCCTTATTCTTTTATACCCAAGTTGTACGGACTTATGGATTCGACCAATATGGAGGTCACGGGCGTCAAACAGGTACAGGAGCAGAGTAATCTTGGACTTTCCGGACAGGGAGTTATAGTTGGTTTGATCGATACCGGTATAGATTATTCGAATTCTCTTTTTATTGATCAAAACGGCAACAGCAGAGTTGGAATTATATGGGATCAGACCATTCCGTCTGATAAGCAGACAAGAGAACAGGTTCTGCAGGCGATTGTTAGTGAGGACAGTCCGATACAACAAGAAAATGGTACGGATGTCGGAGTATCAGTAACTGCGTGGTTTGGAACAGTGTATGACAGTGGTCAGATAAATGAAGCCTTAAAGTCAGAAAATCCGTATGAGCTCGTACCATCAAGAGACGAGGACGGTCATGGAACATTTATGGCAGGAATTGCGGCAGGAGGCAGAGATCGGAGTAATGATTTTACAGGGATTGCTTATGAAGCAGAGATTGCAGTTGTAAAGCTTAAAGAGGCAAAGCCTTACCTTAAGGATTATTTTGGGGTAAGGCAGGATGCGAGAGCATATCAGGAGTCGGATATTATATATGCTGTTGATTATCTTGTCAGATATGCAAGAAGAAAACAAAAACCGATATCAATATTTATCGGTGTCGGGAGCAGCAACGGAGGACATCTTGGTTATACATTTCTAGAGAGATATCTTGACAGTGTGCTTGAAAATGTCGGTATCATGATAAGTGTACCTGCCGGCAATGAGGGAAATGCAAGATTGCATTATGCGGGTATGATCCCTGAAAATGAAGGTTTTGAAACTATTGATATAAATATAGCAGAAGGGCAGACGGCTATTTCAATGGAGCTGTGGGGTGATGCTCCTAATACCTTTGCGATTGGAATTGATTCGCCAAGAGGTGAGAGGATAGAAAGAATATCTCCGAGATTTGGTGCAGAGGAGCTTTACGGCTTTCCGGTTACAAGGACTTCTGTGTATGTGGCATATCAGCTTGTTGAAGTCTATTCGGGAGATGAACTGATTTTTATAAGGATTGTCAATCCAACGCCGGGAATCTGGCGCTTTTATGTATATGCAGATGAGGGCAGGCAGAGGACATTTAATATGTGGATGCCCCTTAGACAATTTCTTCAGCAGGATACATATTTTCTGCGGCCTGAGCCGGATAATACCGTGACCAATCCCGGCAATTCGAGGCTTGTGATTACAATGACGGCTTATAATCATATCACAGGTAGCCTGTACGGTGCAGCGGGACGTGGTTATACTGCTAGAAATGTAGTAAAACCGAGTCTTACGGCTCCCGGAGTCAACATAACCGGACCGGGACTAAGAGGAAATTATACGACACTTACAGGAACATCGGTTGCAGCTGCTCATAGCACAGGCATGTTGGCTTTGTTTCTTGAATGGAATTTGGATAATATGGAATTTGGATTCTTTTTTGCAGAGCAGATCGCCAGCTTCTTTTTCAGAAGTGCTAAGCGAGAACCTGCCTATGAGTATCCCAACATTTTCTGGGGATATGGAATCATGAATATATGGGAAGTGTTTGAAAGATTCAGAATTGTTGATATACCGAAGGTACATCAGGGACTGGATTATGTATAAAGTCACAGTTTTGATAGCTTCTACGTAAGGATGAGTTGATCTATATCAGATGAGCTCATCTTTTTTTCTATGTTCAATGTTTTTTTAAGATTTCAGATTTAGTATATTTGCAAACAAATAAATATTCATTGCTAAACAGAGCTTTTCTGCGTGTATGAATGGAGGTGCCTTATGAAAAAGTTTGAATGGAAAACGATTAAACAACGTCTTGGAAAAGGCAAAAAGAAGATAATTGCAATAACGGTTGTTATATGTCTGGTTGCAACAGGTGTTGGTGGTGCTGCTACAAAGAAGAATAAGAGTATGGCGAAGGATAACGGGAAAGCAATAAGTGCTAAGGTTGAAAACGGAACCATAAAAGAGGGAATATCAGGAACCGGAACAATCGCATACGCAGATACTACCGATATAATGGTACCTTCGGACTTAGAGATTGAAGAAGTATCTGTCAGCGAAGGAAGCTATGTTGAGGAGGGAGATATTCTTGCAACAGTCGATGAGACATCTCTTGCTGTATGTATAGCAGATATTAAGGAGGAGATAAGCAGTCTTGACTCGACTATTACTTCAAGCCATAGCAGTACGACTACTCAATATGTAACTGCCGGCGTTTCCGGTACGGTTGAGAAGATATACGGAAAAGTCGGTGACAATGTTGATGATGTCATGGTTGAAAATGGCGCTTTGATGCTTGTCAAGAATGGTGATGAGACAATTAAAGTAATCGGTAGTGACGGAAGTATAGAGTCTATAAATGTATCTGAGGGAAGTAGTGTAAGCTCATCGACAAAGGTGATGACATTAGAGTCAGAGGTGCAATCCGGAGATTATCTTCAGGCAGTTAAGGACAGAGATGAGCTTGTATCGGTCCTTGAGACATTGCTTGCAATTAAGAAGAATGGTGGAATCACTGCAAGCACAAGCGGAATGATCCAGGCGGTAAATGTTACTTCTAAGACTTCCTCGTCATCTGGAAGTTCAGAAGGCTCTGCTTCTAAGACATTAGGTGAGGCTGAGAGCACAGACGACAACGCAGTTCATACCATCTCAGCAGTTACACTTACATGTCTTTCGGAAGTTAGTGCGACACAGCAGGGAACAGTGACAAGTGATACTAAGAAACAGAAAGCAAATGAGGTTAATACAAAGCTGAATGAGACAGCAACAACGAATAATACAGGTTCAAATGATGAAAAAATAAACGTTCTTAAGTCACTTAAAGTTGAGGCAGGCAAGATTATCGGAACTACGACAGCTATGGAATATGCAGCCAGTGAAGATGCTGACACATGGAATTCTTGTACCGATCAATATACAGAGGTTGCAAAAGGAACATGGTATGTAAGATATAAAGCATCTGAAACGGAAGCAGCAAGTCAGGCTGTTAAGGTTGAAGTGACTGAAGATATGGCGGCAGATACTACAACTGCTGAAAAGGTAAATACATCAAATAATGCAATTGATTCTAATACATCTAATGGTGCTGCTGTGAATACTACTAAAAACACAACCACTTCAAACACATCCGGAAGTGTTAATTCAAATACATCTAATAGCACTGCTGTAAATTCATATAATGATGCAGATGCTGTAAAATCATCTGATAATGCAGCTGCTTTAAATACTACTAATACAGTAAATACTAATACTACAGCAGATGCAAACAGCACGGATAACAAGAGCAATACGTCAAGTGAAGGTTCAGTGACAACTAACGTTTCAGCATCAGGTAAAAATAATTCATCAAATGCACCTTCAACAAGCAGCAGCGCAAGTAAGAGTCAGGGTTCGTCAGGAAGTAAGAGCGGATCTTCATCGGGTAGTCTTGGAAGCATAAGCGGCGGATCATCATCCGGTTCGTCCTCATCATCAAACAGCGTGGCAAGTACATTCAGTGCATTTACTATTGCTAACGGCGATAAGATGAAGGTTACAATGAATGTTGATGAATTAGATATACTTTCGGTATCGGTTGGTTTATCAGCAGAGATATCGTTGGACGCTGTGGAGAACAAAACCTTTGAGGGAACTATAACTAATGTGAGCGGAAGCGCAAGCTCAAGTAATGGTACAGCACAGTATCCTGTAGAGATAACATTTGACAAGACAGAAGAGATGCTTTCGGGAATGAATGCTTCTGTGACAGTTGCAATTAAAGAGGCAAAGGATGTTCTAATCGTTCCTCTTGCAGCGATAACAGATGAAGGGAAATCAAGCTATGTATATACAGGATATGATGAGTCTTCGGGAACGCTTACCGGAAAGACGGAAGTTACACTTGGAATGTCTGATGAAAATAATGTTGAGATCATGGAGGGCCTGTCGGAGGGAGATACCATTTACTATGAGATGAAGGGCAGCGATAATTCCGACAAGGGCTCGGGAAGTGGAATGCCGGATATGCAGGGCAACTTCAAGATGAATGGTGATATGCCGTCCTTTGACAAATCAGGCGGACGTCCATCAGGTGGCGGAGAAAGACCATCGGGAGGTAATAAACCAGACTGAAATTAAGCAAGAACATACAGCGAATTAATAAATGTGAAAGATTACATGAAAACAATTGGTTATATTAAGCTAAGAAGGTGATGTATTATGATAGAATTGGATAATCTTTGTAAGACATACGAAATAGGCGGCGATGAGGTACATGCACTTGATCATGCATCGCTTAAAATAGAAGATGGTGAATTTGTAAGTATTATAGGTCCTTCAGGAAGCGGTAAATCAACTCTTATGAATATCGTGGGGTGTCTTGATGTAGCTGATGGTGGCGATTATTATCTTGACGGTGTTCCGATTGAGAATTATAAGGAGGATGAGCTGGCAAGGATTCGTAATGAAAAGATAGGATTTGTCTTTCAGAATTTCAATCTGCTCTCAAGACTGTCAGCAGAGGAAAATATCGAACTTCCGTTAGTATATCAACAGATTCACAAGGAAGAGAGAAAAAGGCGTGTTGATGAGGCAATAAGCAGAGTTTCTCTTGAACGAAGAAGGAAACACAAGCCTGTTGAACTTTCGGGCGGGCAGCAGCAGAGAGTTGCGATTGCAAGAGCGCTTGTTACCAAACCATCAATGATACTTGCCGATGAGCCCACTGGTAATCTTGACAGCAAGACGGGCGATGAGATTATGGAATTATTTCATGAGCTGCATAAGCAGGGGAATACGATAGTGCTCATAACTCATGATGAGAAGGTAGCGAATCAGGCGGAAAGAAAGGTCCGTATATTAGATGGCAGGGTGTATGAAGAGGAGAGTGAGTGATATGGTAATACAATCTGTAAAGATGGCAATGGATTCGATAATGTCTAACAAACTGCGCTCATTTCTCACAATGCTTGGAATGATAATCGGGGTTATGTCGCTAGTGATACTTGTGTCGATTGTAAATGGCGCAACCAAAAGCGTTACAGATTCTATAGCAAACATCGGAACCAATATGCTTGCGGTTAATATTAAGGATGATAAGGATGAGCCACTCTCATTAGACGAGATAGAAGAACTTATTGATTATGATTCTGTGAAAAATGTTGCACCGTATTCAACGGGAAGTGCTACGGCTAAGTATGAGAGGACAAGTGAGAGTATCTCTTTATATGGTACGACCGGTGCATACTATGATATCAAAGGTCTGTCTCTTGAAAGAGGCAGATTTATCAAAAATGCTGACGTTGAAGGCAGTACATTTGTTGCGGTGATCAATCAGACTGCAGCGCAGGAGCTGTTTGGACAGACACATGTGGTTGGAGAGACGATTTCGCTTAACGGCTATCGTTTTACTGTAATAGGAGTACTTGAAGAGGAAGAGAGTACAAAAGGCAATGTTTCGGAAAGATTAGAGGCATATATTCCATTTACCGCGCTTTCTAAGATAACTGGTAATACAAGAAATGTAAGCAGCTTATATATATCCTCAGCAGATGAGGAAAGCATGGATGCCGTGGAAAATGAGATCACCAAATTCCTGTATCAGAGATTTTCATATGATTCGGATGCGTTCTCAATAACAAATTCGTCTACGATCATGGAGGCTATGAGCAGTGTCAATGATACCATGAAATGGATGCTTGGTGGAATTGCTGCCATCTCACTTCTTGTTGGCGGTATTGGTATTATGAATATAATGCTTGTTTCTGTTACAGAAAGAACAAGAGAAATAGGCATAAGAAAGGCAATCGGGGCAAGAAAGAAAACTATTCTCATGCAGTTTTTGATCGAAGCACTTCTGGTAAGTGTTATGGGATGCCTGATCGGTATCCTGCTATCAGCGGCGACGGTTGCAGGTATCAATCGTTTTGTAGATTCGTTATCTGCCAGTATGTCTGTGGATATAGTTATGATAGCAATGGGATTCTCGGCATTTATCGGAGTCGTGTTTGGAATATATCCGGCATATAAGGCAGCGAATAAACCTCCGATAGAGGCTCTAAGATATAGTAATTGAAAATGGCTGCGGGCGTCGCAAAGTTTCATATAATTCATGAAATATAAGCTGTGTCCGCAACCATTTTTATGTTGTTTGTTTATTAAGCAATTGCGAAACTCAATCAAGTCTCGACTTATTTCGTAATAAGTGCAAGAATCTCATTGCTTCTTGCCACGAACTTGGTCATAGCTTCAGGCTCGAGTGGTGCATGAGCAAGAAGTGCAAGATCATATAACTGCTCACATACCATTCCTGTATTATCACCTTCAGGATTATCAAGAATGTACTGTACTAACTGGTTGTTGGCATTAAGTACAAGTGTAAGTGAATCGCTGCCACCAAACATATTAGGATCCATGCCGCCCATAGCGTACATTTTCATCATATCCTGCATTCTTCTGGTCTCTTCAGGAAGAGTGATCATTGAAGAAATAGAAGTGTTCTTAAGCTTTTCAACTTTAACTGACAACTTATCATTGTTAAGAGCTTTTTTGAAGATCTCAGAAAGCCTGTCGGTAGTTTCCTTAAGTTCTTCCTCAGGTATATCTTCCTTGAAGGTGTTGGTGATATCTGAGTCGATCCTTGCAAAATGAACGCCCTCATGTTTCTGCTCCTGATGAGTGATAAACGGATTATCTATGTTATGATCTAATACTACGGCATCGATTCCCTGCTCACGGAACATATTGATGTACTGTGACTGAGTCTTTTCATTGTCTGTATAGAAGACTGTATTCTCATATTTCTCTTTGCCTGCTTCAAGATATTCGGAAAGAGTGAGGTATTTGCCGTCTATATTTTTATATAGGATATAATCCCTCATCTTCTCCTCAAATTTGTCATCCCTAAGACAACCGAATTTGATAAATGGAGAAAGATCATCCCAGTATTTCTCATAGTTCTCACGGTCAGTCTTGCACATTCCTGAAAGCTTGTCTGCTACCTTCTTGGTAATATAATCGGAAATCTTTTTAACAAAACCATCATTTTGCAAAGCGCTTCTTGAAACGTTAAGTGGAAGATCAGGGCAATCAATAACACCTTTTAATAAGAGAAGGAATTCAGGAATAACCTCTTTGATGTTATCGGCTATGAAAACCTGATTGTTATAAAGCTTGATCTTACCTTCTAATGTATCATATTCTGTATTAAGTTTAGGGAAGTAAAGGATACCCTTTAAGTTAAATGGATAGTCCATATTAAGGTGAATCCAGAACAGGGGCTCCTTAAAATCTAAGAATACTTTTCTGTAGAACTCTCTGTATTCTTCATCTGTACAATCGTTAGGATGCTTGGTCCAGAGAGGATGGATATCATTTATCGGCTTTTCTTTGGGTTCTTCTGCTTTTTCCTCTGCTGCATCGCTGTCCTTAGCATTCTCATCAACTGCTTCGTCGATATTATCTTCCTTTTCCTCTTTGACCTCTGTTGCACTTGATTCTACAACATCGGTTTTTTCTTCCTTGGCTGCATCCGCATTAGTGAAGAAAATCTCTTCAGGCATGAATGAACAATATTTCTCGAGTACCTCTTTAACACGATATTCGTTGGCAAATTCATAACAGTCTTCATTAAGATAAAGAGTGATCTCAGTTCCGTGTTCGGTTCTGTCACCCTCAGACATTGTGTAGTCTGTACCGCCGTCACATTCCCAGAATACAGGTTCTGCTCCGTCCTTGTATGAACAGGTATCGATAGTAACCTTGTCTGCTACCATAAATGTAGAGTAGAAACCAAGACCAAAGTGACCGATTATCTGATCGTCTGTGGCCTTATCCTTATATTTCTCTAAGAAATCAGTAGCGCCGGAAAATGCTATCTGGTTAATGTATTCGTTGACCTCATCAGCGGTCATACCGATACCGTTATCTATAAATGTAAGAGTCTTGTCCTTAGGACTTGCAATTACGTCTATACGATATTTGTAATCATCGGGCTCATTGAATTCACTGATCAAAGCAAGCTTTCTTAACTTTGTTATAGCATCACATGCGTTTGATACAACCTCACGAACAAATATGTCATGGTCTGAATATAACCATTTCTTAATAATAGGGAAAATATTTTCACTGTTGATTGATAAGCTTCCTGTCTGCTTAGCCATTTTATACATCTCCTTTATATTGTTGTTACCGGCTATAGAATTATTATATGATATACAATAAACCTACAAGCTCTGATAAGTATTGTATTATGCAGATTACAAAAAGTCAAGAAAAAATTAGCACTCGCCTACAATGAGTGCTAATAAATAAGGTGTCACACAAAATTATCCAAATATCACATAATATAATTGAATATAAAAAATAACGTAAAATAAAGGTTTTTGAGCATTTTATTGATTACAGGTTATATTATATGATTTTAATAATGTGATAAATTGCATGAATGCTTCCTGCTCTAAAGATTTGTCCAAATTGAAATTTTTATACGAAACAGAACATGTCACATTTAATTTTTGATTTTGAAATATTATATTGAGGTGAATACCGTTGATATCATTGATATTTTGTGATGAACCTGTGGCGTGCAACAAGGATTCAAGATTTACGGTGCTCATCTTGAAGACCAGCTTCATGACAGTTGGAGTCTTTTTGCCTTTGATGAGAGCGAAGATCTTATCCTTTGCTAGGCTCCAGGAAAGATAGGTGTAATCGGATAATTTGTGGGTGTCTATTTCATTTTCGTCAAAAAAATCATGGTTCCATCGTCCGTCTATCTGGTAATCCATGTCGGTTCTGAGAGTTGCAGAGACCATTTCATAGAAATCAAAGGATGATGTCTGAAACAGTAGCTGCATGAATTGTTTTACATCAAGAATTTCTGTATTCTGCATGATAATACAACACCTTTCACAAAAGTAATGAAAGTATAACATGGTAGTGCTGTGGGTGCAATGTTTTTTATGGATAAAAAAATAAATAATTTATATTAATTAGTAAGTTGAACACGCTCATTGGAAACATTATAAACATTGTGTATATGGTCATCTGTATCCTATGATGAATAATAAAGAAAAATTATCATATACTATCCCTATGTTTTGATATTTATATTATATGGAGGTTTAATATGAAAGCAGAAGTTGATCAGGAGGGCTGCATAGCATGCGGTCTTTGTGTGAGCACATGTCCGGAAGTTTTTACCTTTAATGAGGAAGGTGTGGCGGAAGCTAACGGTCAGCTGACGGATGATAATTTTGCCTCAGCGGAATCGGCAAGAAATGCATGTCCGGTTGAGGTCATTGATATAGTAGATGAATGACGTAGAAATCCGGGTTGCAGGGAACCCGGATTTTTGCCTAGAAATAACCCGAGAACTTCTTCTCAACCTTCTGGAGAATCATATATAGGAGCATTGCAATGACACAGAGAATTAGTATTGAAAGCAGCACATTTCCCATCTTGAAGGTCTGGGAACCATAAATGATAAGATATCCGAGACCTTCTCTCGCCGCAAGGAATTCACCGATTACAACACCTACCAGACATAGTCCGATATTGACCTTCATCACACTGATTATGTTGGGCACGTTGCTTGGAAGAACGACCAGTTTCAGGCATTGAAAACGGTTACCCTTAAGGGTCTTGACAAGTTTTATCTTATCACTTTCAACATTTACAAATCCGGTGTATATATTGAGAATACTTCCAAATATTGCCACTGAGCAGGCACAAACGATGATAGTGCCTTTGTTGGCACCAAGCCATACTATGAGTACCGGTGCAAGAGCAGACTTAGGCAACGAATTGAGGATGACAAGATAGGGTTCTAAAACCTTCGAGAGTGTTTCATTCCACCAGAACAGCGTTGCCACTATGAGACTTCCGATGATAACAATAGCAAAGCCTAGAAGAGTTTCATAGAGGGTTATGCCAATGTGATGCAATAGTGAGCCATCCTTTATCATTGCAATAAATGTAGAAAACAACTTTGAGGGACAGGAGAAGATAAAGTCGTTAATTATGCCATGATGCGCTGTAAACTCCCATAAAGCAATAAACCCGACGAAGAGCAGCAGCTGATATAGTTTGATTAAAATCTGTTTTTTTCTTATATTCCGCACATATTCTAATTGTGCCGGTGAGAGTGTGTTGTTTTTGTTGTTGTCTGTTTTTCTTTTTGAAATCTTCTTATTTGCTGTTGCGTATTCATTGGCTTTCACTTGTTGCGCGTAAGCTTTGTTTTGTATGGAGTTTGAATGTATCCTATTTTGTCTTGTTTTTTTGTGTAATATTTTTTTTGGATTAGTAGGTGCTTCATACGGTTTATATTTTTTATGTGTAAGGTTCATATTACTGTCGTTTTTCATATTCTTCATTTTCATCGTGTACTGCCTCCCAAATCTGATTATAATAAGTATTAAATTCGGGTGCATTTCTGGAGGTCTTCGGTGTGCGGTTTTCTATACTTAACTTAATTGGAATTTCAGTCTTGATTGTTCCGGGACGCTTTGACAACACGATTACCCGGTCTGCCATGGAAATTGCCTCCGAGAGATCATGTGTGACCAAAGCTGTACTTATATGTTTTTCCTTAATGATGGAACCGATGTCATCAGCGACATTTAATCTGGTCTGATAATCAAGAGCGCTGAAGGGTTCGTCGAGAAGTAATATGTCGGGAGAAAGTGCAAGCGTACGAATCAAAGCCGCCCGCTGTCTCATGCCTCCGGAAAGCTGTCTTGGTAATGCGTTTCGAAATTCCCACAGACCATAGGTTTTTAGCAGATCATCAATGAGGGTTAAATGTTCTTCATCCATTTTGTGTTGTATCTCAAGACCTAAGGTAAGATTCTTATATATGGAGCGCCACTCTAATAAATGGTCCTTTTGAAGCATATAACCGATACTTACTTTAGAATTGTAGATGGATTCTCCGTATATTTTGATATCACCTGACGTAATAGGTAGTAATCCGGCTATCAGATTCAACAGGGTGGTCTTGCCACAGCCTGAAGGGCCGACGAATGAAATAAATTCATTTTGATGTAATTTGAATGAAATATTTTGAAGTGCTGATATCTCACAAGATATTGTGTGATAAATATAATTCACATCAAGAAGTTCTAATATTGGAGTCACTTTTTTTTACACTTCCTTTATCCATATATTTTATAATATTCATATTGAGAGAAAATGACATATTATTTTATAATCTTGTTCTTGACTTAAAAAATTACTTTCTATATAATAAGCAGGCTTAAAAAACTTACATAATTAAAAAAATTATGCACATACTATGGTCAGCAGGTGATTATATGGAAAAGATAACAAGGGCGGATCTTGCCAGAAGAAGGCGGATCAATATATATAAAAAAATAATAATAGGTTTTTTCTTCGTGATGACGATCACGCCGATAATCTTAAGTGTTTTTCTCATGGTAAAGGTTCACAAATTAGAGAAGAAGTTAGATTATGTACTTTCGGGTAACGGCGATTATTTGACATATCGTTCAAGTCATGATGCTTTACTTGGTGATACGGAAAATGAGAACTATTTATTGGATCCTTCGATTAAATCGGTTTTAGGTAATACGAAATCAGAAACAAAGCTTGCCAATAATACGGAGCAGGCAGTTGATACAGAAGGTTTGGCAGATAATTCAACTGATGCAGCTGATAGTAAAGAGATAAAAGAGACGGGCAATAAGACTTCTAAGAAGAAAGCAAAAAGAGTTTATCTTACATTTGATGACGGACCGTCTGTATATACCGGGCAGATACTTGATATTTTAGCGGCAAATGATGTCAAAGCGACATTTTTCGTTATAGGAAAAGATAAAGATTATTATGAATATTACAAGAGAATAGTTGCAGAAGGACACACTCTTGGAATGCATTCATACACTCATGATTATAAGAAACTGTATGCGTCTACGGAGAGTTTCGGTGAAGAGATAGAGGAGTTACAAAGTTTGCTGAAAGATGTAACGGGAGTTGAGAGTAAAATATTCAGATTCCCTGGCGGAAGCTCTAACAGTGTGTCGGAATTATCAATAGATAATTATATTGCTTATCTTAATGAGCATGGTATCAATTATTATGATTGGAATGCACTCTCGGGAGACGCAGTTGATTCTTCACTTACTCCCGAACAGCTTGTTGACAATATAATGAAAGATGTCAGGAATAATAAAGATTCCATTGTTCTTATGCACGATCTTACAAAGGTGCATGCAACAGTTGAATCACTTCAGATGCTTATAGACACCTTGAAAAGTGAAGGTTATGAGATACTTCCGATTGATGAGAATACACCTCTTATCCAGCATGTGTCCTGTAATACAGTTGAGGAATAATTGATGAATTAGAAGTCCGATCACAGTGATCTGTGGTCGGATTTTTGCTTTGTTAGATAATAAATGATTACAGCCTGATTAAGCATAATTTTTAGATGCAGGGATAATAAGAAAATGGACGCATCTAAAATAGTTTTTATGTATATATGGTAATAAATACAAATCTTTGGTATAGTAGGCTGATAGGTATTATTTTTATGAGGAAAAGGAATATAATATTATGGAAGAGAAGATGACATTTGATGAAGCGCTTGAATATATAAATGAAATAGGAAAAAAAGGCAGTGTCTTAGGGTTGGGTCCGGTCACCGAATTGTTAAAAAGGCTTGATGATCCACAGGAAAAGATTGACATAATACACGTTGCCGGAACTAACGGAAAAGGAAGCATTTGTACCTTCCTTGAGATGATGTACAGGGAAGAGGGCAAGGTAGTTGGAAGATATATTTCTCCGACTATCAATGATTATCTTGAGAGATTTCAGATCAACGGTAATTATATGAAAGAGGCGGATTTTACAAGGCTTTTTGAGAGGGTATATGATGCCATTGTAAAAATGGAAAACGAAGGTTTAAACTTACCGACTGCATTTGAGATTGAAACTGCGATTGCATTTCTATACTTTGAGGAGTCTGACATTGACCTGGTGATTCTTGAAGTCGGGATGGGAGGAAGAGAGGATGCAACCAATGTTATTAAACATCCGATTTGCACGGTTTTTGCAAATATAGGCATGGATCATATGCAGTATCTTGGAGATACCATAGAAAAGATAGCATATGAAAAGGCGGGAATAATCAAAAATGGATGTCCGGCGGTAAGCTATCCAAGTGAAGCTGCGGTTATTGAAGTTTTAAGGGGAGAATACGACAGGGTCAATCAAAGTAATAGTGGTGATCGTGACAATGATGGAAATGTCAGTGTGAAATATAATGAAGGTGATATTAATGGTAGTTTGAACAATAATTTCATCGTAGCAGATACCAACAATCTTGATATAATTGAAGAAGATCTGACGGGAAGCACCTTTATATACAAGGGCGAGGAGTACAGCATTTCTCTTGCGGGTAAGTATCAGATATTAAATGCGATCACGGCGATTGAGACAAAGCTTTTGCTTGACGGAAAGCTTAAGAAGGAGGCGCTGCTTAAAGTATCATGGGAGGGACGATTTGAGAAGATATCAGATGAGCCTTTATTTATAAGAGACGGGGCGCACAATATTCAGGGCGTGACGGCGCTTAAAGAGAGTCTGTCTGAAAACTTTACAGATGCACGGTATATATTCATAATAGGAGTGTTAAAGGATAAAGAGTATGAGAAAATGATGGAGCTTCTATGTCCTATGGCAGAGACCTGTTATCTTATAAGACCTGATAATCCAAGAGGTCTTGATACCAAAACACTTAAAGCCGTTGTTGACCGCTATTGTGATGATGTTACAAGGTGTGATACGGTTGAGGAAGCTATAGGTAAGGCTGTGGAAAAAACAGTGTTTAAGACTACTGAAGAAGTCGGTGGAAATGTCTTTGGTGCCGGTTACAATAATGTCGGCGGCATGAAAAATGAAGACAAAGCATTTGATACAAAACAGTCTGTGATAGTGGCATGGGGCTCTCTGTCTTACATAGGAAAATGTAATCGAAAAATTCTTAACGATATGATCAGGAGGTATTAAAGATTATGAGTGAATTTATCAAAAGCGGTAATGAAAGATTGGACAGGCAGCTTCTGTTTTCAGCGGAAATAGACAAGATGACATCGATACTTAGACGTACGGTCTTAATCGACAAGAGCCGCAGGGAAAATGATGCAGAACACTCATGGCATATTGCCACAATGGCTATGCTTTTCTCTGAGTATGCACCTGAGCCTGTTGATATAGGAAGAGTAGTTCAGATGTGTGTAGTGCATGACCTGGTAGAGATATATGCAGGTGATACATTTGCTTATGATGTTAAGGGAAATGAAGATAAAGCATCTAGAGAAAAATCAGCTGCGGATAAATTGTTTTCGATGCTGCCAAAGGAACAAGGTGAAATGATAAGAGCTCTTTGGGAGGAGTTTGATGCTAGAGATACTGCGGATTCTAAGTATGCAGCCTGTATGGACTGTCTGCAGCCGTTTCTTCATAATACGTTGACAGACGGGCACACATGGAATGAGGGGAAGGTCAACAGAAAAGCAGTAGAGGGAAGAATGGGAATAATCAAAGAATATCTTCCGAAAGTATATGAGTGGATTGAGAAAAATCTTGATAATGCAGTAGAAAAAGGATGGCTTAGTGTGATATAATATGAGCACTTAGTGAAAACGAGCGAAGCGAAGGTTGAACATAGTGCGAGTAATGCCATGCATAATGATATAACAGTTTCGGGAATTACGAAGTAATGAAGCAACTCGTATATCAGCGAGTGATAAAAAGGTACGTTGACACTCGTGTAATACTATAAAAAAACAACACGATGAGGTTTACATAAAATGATGGAACGTGTAGACGCGGTAATTAAACATCCGATCTTTACATATAATATGAGCAATATAGAGAAAGCGGAGAAGGATCGTTTTTTTTGCAAACACGGAATGGAACATGTCCTTTCAGTTGCAAGAATTCTTTATATTCTGGTACTCGAGGATGGTATTACTGTTGATAAAGAGCTTGTATATGCTACTGCAATATTACATGACATAGGAAGATATGAACAGTATCTTAACGATGTAGAGCATAATGAGGCGGGAGCAAGACTAGCGGGAGAGATTCTTTCTGATTGCGGTTTTTCTAAGTCGGAATGTGAGAGGGCAGTGGACGCTATAAGGAATCACCGCAGGGGCAGTGATGAAAGTGATGTGTTCGGACGTTTACTGTATAAGGCCGATAAGCTTTCACGTGACTGTTATCGGTGTAAGGCTGAGTCGGAATGCTACTGGGATGCAGAACAGAAGAATATGTGGGTGAAGTATTGATATGATAAAGAAATAGGCAATTGCAAAACATATTTTTCTTTTGGGGTTTTGCAATCACCTATGAATACACAGGGGAAAAGGGGGGAGACCTCTATGGGGAAAAGGATTAAGAAATGGCTGGGCTTTAACAAGCATAGCGAATATGTTTCGAAATATCTTGAAAGGGCTAATTTCAATACCAGCATATATATGTCACTTGTGGTAATGATATTGGAAATATGGATGCTGGTAAGAACCTTTGTCTTATATGTTATCAAAGGAGACACAACGTATGGGCTTGACTGGATCATGCCTCATGTATATGCTTATTGTATTTTACTCATAAGTGCAAGTGCGTTGTTTGTTTTTTCAATAAGATATGTGCGCAATAAGACAGATAACGGTCGACTTGGACTGGCTATACTGGTGATCTTTGCCATTATCGCCCTTATTTTTGGAATGTATATCTCATCTGTCAGCTATGCAGAAGGCAGACAGATTCTTACATTTCTTACTATGGATCTTTTTGTTTGTACTCTTATTGTATGGCGTCCGTATATTTCTATTCTTGTTATCAGCAGTACTTTTCTCATGTTCTATGAAATATGTCTAAGGGTTAAAGGCTTCTTCGTTGTTGGAGATCAGATCAATTATTTTTGTTATTATGTGTTTGCGGTGATCATAAGTATAAGTATATATTATCAAAGAATTGAAGAGGCAACAAAGGCGGAAAGTCTTGAAAATATGAATCATCATCTTGAGAAGATTGCGATTGAGGATGATATCACAGGCATTAAGAATATTAATTATTTTGTTAAAAACGCAACAGAGCTTATGCATCAGAATAAAGATCGT
>CAMHMG010000019.1 GCA_946186175.1 uncultured Clostridia bacterium
AATATTTGGTAGATAAATGGAAATGTCTGTGATAAACTGTATTCAGTTTTGCTTTATGGAGGAATAAGCTATGGCGGATAGGATTAAACAATACATGGCGTATGTGGATAATTTGTTGGAAAGTGATGATGACAGTATAGACTGGGATGACGAAATTAATAAACATCTGGTACAAATAGCATTTTTTGCACATGAGAGATTTATACATCTTATAGTCACGGTAACATTTGCAATAATGTCAATTCTGGTGTTTTTATATGCTTTTGGTAATTTCACTCCGGCGATAGGATTATTGATATTTGCGCTTCTGGTTTTGCTGGTTCCATATATAAAGCATTATTTTCTGCTCGAAAACAGTGTTCAGGACATGTATGAGCAGTATGATAAGATGCTTGCAAAAGCGGGAAGAAAGTCGTTTGTAAGGCAGGGGAAATATAAGAGATAATAGTCAAAATTAACTGTGGTTAATAATACATTATAAGGATGGGAAACGATAAGATGATCACACATTTATTTAATAAGCTTAAAACAATATCACATAATATCTATGTACATAAGCCGACTGTTATTGGTTTATGTACTTTATTACTTATCATAAGTCTGGCATTGACAACAGAGCTTGATGTTAATGCCGCAAAAGATAAGAATACGAAGATAGTTAAGAAGAATAACGATTTTAAGGTGTCAGCCGAATATGGTATCGGTGGCTTTATTGAATACGAACATACTATGCAGGCAACCGTGACGATTGAAAGCAGCAAGGATTTTACCGGTATATTGCAGATCGTGGGAGATACGGATTCGGGTGAAGTGGTTACTGCTTATGGAAAAAGGATCAGTATTGCAGCCGGAGAGTCAAAAATATATAGGTTGGCAGTGAAGCCCCCGACATCTTCCGGAATCGTAAGACTTATCATTTTAAATGAAAAAGAAAAGCCTGTATATGAAGAAAAGACTACAGTTGAGATGACCGGAACAGGCCAGAATTCCCTGCTTGGAGTTCTTTCCGATGACTATTCCGGAGTGGGATACATTAACGGAGTAAGCTACAATATTTCAGGAAGTACGGATTATCAGGCAATAAGTACAATGGAGTTTAATAAGGACAGCTTTCCTGAGGATGCGCAGATTCTGGATATTATGAATTATCTTGTGATTGATAATTTTGATACATCGACTCTTTCGAAAAAGCAATATGATGCATTGAAACAATGGGTTGCGGATGGTGGAATTCTGATACTGTCTTTGGGAAGTCATTATCAAAATGTGCTGTCAGCATTTAATGATGATTTCGTTTCCGGTACTTTGGGTGATATAGGAAAAAGGAATCTTACCTGGAGCAATAACGAGAAGGATTATTCATTAAATGATGTTGAATGCATTGATTTTAACTTAAATGACGGAATTGAAATGTCGGTGCATACATCTGATAAAACTGCTTGGAAAAAGTCATATGGACTTGGAGAGGTGGTAGTACTGTCATATAGCATTTCTATGGAGCCATTCTCAAGCTGGCATGAGAGAAAAGACGTTGCAGCTATGCTGATAGGGGAGATCAACGAAAATTCCTCTTCATCTGTAGCAAGAGCCAACTTTAGCAGCATGTTTGGTACATTATTGGGACTTGCATCCATTTCGGAAAATACCAAAAGACCAAGCACTATTCTTTATGGAATTCTGCTTAGCATATATGTGGTCTTTGTTGGTCCGATTCTATATCTTATCTTGAAGAAAAAGAAGGTGCGCGAAAAGATATGGTATTTCATACCGGTAGTTTCACTTGTGTTTACCGGGATCATTTACTGTACTAGCTTTATATACAGGGTGAATAAGCCGCTTTTTAACAGTTTTACATTGATTCAGGCATCTGATGGAGGAGCAAAGGAGACAGTTTATTCAGAGGTTGTATGTCCATCCGCAAAAAGATATGACTTTAAGATCAATGAGAATTATAACGGCTTTAAAAATGAGTTTTATCAATATGATTATGGTCTTTTTGGTAATAGCAAGTCAAAAGATGGTCAATATGACACTATGTACTTAGATAATGGTACAGATAGTGAGATCATTTTAAATAGTGACAGCGCTTTTGATAAATTTGACTTTGCCATGAGCAGAGTTCTTGATGAGGGTGTGGGTGACTTTACTCTTGATATAGAATGTGACTGGAATGGAATTAGCGGAAAGATTACTAATAATACTGCATATGATTTGCGTGATGTTGTATTGACTTATGAGAGTATGATATTTCAGGCCGGAGATATGAAGAAGGGTGAGACCGTTGAGATTGACAGTTCAAAAATCGTCACTTCATCAGGTTATGGAACCTTTGATATCGTGAATGTATCAAGCAATTCGCCTGATAAGGAAAGGCTTTACCGTATTGATAACGCGTTAGAAGAGGTGATAGATATCTCTAATTATAATCACGGATATGTCTGGGGAACTGTGGAATCATATAAATCCGAGATGATAAGCGATTCTCAGGTCAAGTCATCGGGAATGGCTGTAATAATTAATTCATATTATCATGAAAAAGTTAATGGATCCGGTAATGCCTATTCTTCGATTGTGCCAATGATCGTGGATAGTCAGGGCGATTATGATTCGGGAACAGGATCTTTATATGGTAATGATGCTACAATCACGTACTCTTTTGAAGGATATGGAGAGATAGATACATTAACTCCGGTATTAGAAGTAGGATATAGTGAGGAAAATACCACTTACTTTGCATCATGTGAGGCTATGAATGTCGATACCGGTCAATTTGAACCTGTCTTTGTTGACGGCGCTGAACTTTCAGGCGAAGAGCTCAAAAAGTATTTAAGTCATGGAGTTTTGATATTAAGATTTAGTAAGCCAAATGGTGACGGATATCAGGAATACCTAATACCAAGAATTGCGGCTTTTGGGAAATGAAAATAATAGATAATTGCAAAACTTGAAATTCTTTCTATTGCTCTGTACATATTATACAGTTCCATCGCAGGCACGCTCTCGCTGCTCAGCGCACGCAGCGGTACTAAATTCGCGCATAGCACTCATTACCAAGTAGGTGCATGACACTAGAACTCACTATGTTCGTTAAGTGTCATTGGAAGTACCGGCGGCTTGAAAGCACCATGCTTATGGAATCTGTACAATATGTACAAAGCATAATGAAACCTTTATGAGTTTTGCAATTAACTATTGAATAGATAATAGTAGTAAGGAGAATAAGAATGCTGGATATACAGAACTTGACAAAACGATATGGGAATTTTCTCGCGGTCAATAATCTTAATCTTCATATAGATAAAGGTGAGATATTCGGATTTGTGGGACCAAATGGTGCAGGAAAGACCACTACAATGAAAATAGTATGCGGTCTGCTCCGCGCGTCAGGAGGAAGTGTTACGGTGGATGGCATAGATGCGATCAATAATCCTGATGATATCAAGAGAAAGGTCGGTTATGTGCCGGACTTTTTCGGAGTATATGACAATCTTAAAGTGATGGAATACATGGAGTTTTTCGGCTCGATGTATGGTATGAAGAAGGACGATGTGGATAATATTTCCGATGGGTTGTTAGAGCTTGTTAATCTGTCAGATAAGAAGGATGTCTTTGTTGATACGCTTTCAAGAGGTATGAAGCAGAGACTCTGCGTTGCAAGAGCGCTGATACACAATCCTGAACTTCTGGTACTTGATGAACCTAATTCGGGATTAGATCCGAGAGCACGTTTTGAGATGAAAGAGGTTCTTAAGAATCTCGGAGCAATGGGAAAGACTATAATAATCAGCTCTCACATACTTCCTGAGCTTTCTGAGATGTGTACCAGTATTGGTATAATGGAGCATGGACATCTGGTTACTTCAGGTCATGTAGATGATGTAATGAACAGCGGTAATGGTGGAATGAAGCTCCATATCCGCCTGGTTGATACAAAAGATAGTAAAGACTGCAAATATGAAGATGGTAAACCGGAAGAAGGCCGATTGGAGGATGGCAGATCAGAAGATGGCAGACCGGAAAAAGACAGATTGGAAGAAAGCAGATCAGAAGACGACAGACCTGGCAAAGAAGAGCTTCAACGAATTCTTACAGAGCAGCCTAATGTTCGTAAAGTACAGATGACTGAGGATGAGATTCTGGTATCATTTAACGGCGATGAGGCCGAGTCGGCAGTGCTGTTGAAAAACCTGATCTTACAAGGCTATGCGGTCAGTGGATTCTACAAAGAAAAGGAAGACCTCGAGACATTGTTCTTAGAGATTACGGGAAATCACGGAGGAAGTAATGAATGAAAGATAGATTTATTATCAACCCGATTTTGAAAAAGGAAATGATGGTCGGTTCAAGAAGCATGAAGATGTCATGGGCTATAATGGCGATATCAGCAATTCTTACAGCTATAGTGGTATTTGTCTTGCTCATTACTAATTTGACATCGAGTTATAATGGTTACTCTTATGATTCACTTATTGTATTGTTTCCGGTATTGGGATGTACTGAGTGTGGACTGTTAAGTCTGATGATTCCGGTGATCACATCTGCATCAATTTCAGGCGAAAGAGAAAAACAGACACTTGATATTATGTTAACTACACCTATGTCTCCCATGGCTATTGTCAAGGGAAAGCTTATGTCTGCCATGATGATAGTAATGATGTACATGATAGCAAGTATTCCTGTAATGTCGATAGCATTTGTTCTTGGCGGACTATCATGGTGGAATCTGATAGGGCTTTTTATAATGCTTATTTATCTTGGCATATATGTGGGAAGTGTCGGAATATTCTGTTCTTCAGTCGTTAAGAAATCGATTGCCGCAACTATTCTCACAATTGTGATAGGTATAGGTATTATTGTAGGAACAGTGCTTATCTATAGTATCGGAGTATCTGCTGTAACTGCATATAGTTTGGCTTCGGGTAATATTTTAACAACAGACCATTATGTACTGGCTCTTATTTTTCTGTTAAATCCGTATTCACCGATATTTGATTTCATGCTTCGTGCTATGTCGGATTCAAGTATATATGAAATGCTTGGTTTAAATAATTCAATTATTCTGGATATTATTTATAGATTCTGGATTCCGATATCAATGGCGATCAATCTGTTTATCTCGTATGGATTTTTGAAATTGGCAGCTGGGAAGTTAAATAGTGGAGCTGTAAAGAATAAAAAACGAAACAAAAATAAATCAAAGATTATTCAGGACAATAATAATTAAGAATATTTGAAAATGTTTAGGTAGAATCTCACATTAACTGCGAGATTCGTAGGAAAATGTATATTTTAAATAATGATTTATAAAGGCAGTAGAGTGCAATGGATAAAAAGATACTTGATTTTGTAAAAAAAATTAGGGGCAGATTAAAGGAGCAGGCTGTAATTGACGGAATTATCATGTCAGTAATAACAGGACTTCTTGTTTCTTTGATTGTTCTTTTCTGTTCTCTGTTTATATCAATGTATTATGCCATACCGATTTCGGTCGGTATGGTTTTGTTGTCTTTTGTTGCGGGGATCATTTACGGTATCAGTAAGACACCGACACTTGAACAGGCTGCATTGATGGCGGATGCGAAGGGATATAAGGAAAAATTTGTTACCGCATTGATGCTTGTCGGAAAAGAAGATGCATTCAGTCAGTTACAGAAGAAGGATGCCGTAAAGCACCTGGAAGGTTTTTCAGTGAAAAAAGAATTTCCGTTAAAGCTTTCAATGAAAAAATGTCTTCTGTTAATTGTATTTGTTGCAGTCTTTGTGGTAGTTGCAGGAATAGATACGCCGGCAAGAAGACTTGCGGTGACAAAGCATGATGTTAAGAAAGAGAGTTTGGTGGAAATAGAAAAACTTGACAAGCTTAAGAAAGAGATATCAAAGGCAGATAAACTCAGCGATATAGAAAAGTCCGAGATTAATGAACAGCTTAAGCAGGCTGCTGAGGATATGAAAAAGGCAGAGTCATATGAGGAATTAAAGAAGGCCGAAGATATAATAACTAAGAAAATGGAGATGAATGCCCAAGAGATTCAAGATGCTTCTGCCAAACAAGCGCTGGAAAATGCAGCAGCAGAGAATAAGGCAGATCAGGCAAAAAAGATTGAGGATGCAATGAAGGAAGCAGATGCTGCAATGAAACAGGCGGCTTCTAATGACGAAAAGAGTAAGAAAGAAGCATATGAAAAGCTTAATAAGCTTGCGGAGGTTTCGGGCGATCAGGCTCTTAAGAAAGCTGCAAAGAATTTCAAGGAATCCGATTACTCGAACAGTGATTATCTTGCCGCAAACCAGGCTCTTGAAAATGCTAAGGAAAGCATGAATAATTCTGATCTGGCTAATAATTCCGGAAATAATAATTCTGGTAGTCAGAATCAGAACGGAAGCAATGTCCAGAATGGAAGCCAGAACCAGAATGGAAACAATAGCCAGAATGGTAATCAGAGCCAGAACGGAAACAACGGGCAGAACGGAAATCAAGGCCAGAACGGAAACAACGGTCAGAATGGAAATCAAAGCCAAAACGGAAATCAAAGTCAGAACGGAAATCAGAGTCAGAATGGAAATCAAGGACAGAACGGAAGTCAGGGACAGAATGGAAACAATGGTCAAAATGGAGGACAAGGTCAGAATGGTAATGGTTCCGGCGGCGAAGGTTCAGGCAATGGCTCCGGCGGGAATGGTACGGGCCCTGGTTGGAACAGGGGAAGCAAGAATGGCAGCGAGAGAAATGCAAAGGTACGTGAAGATGTGACTATCCCTGATGGAGAAGTGGGTAATGATGATAATCTTACAGGTAAAGCAAATGGTAATGATTCAAGTACCAAACAAAAATCAAGTCAGGCACAAACATGGTCGGGTAATAAAGTAAGCTACGGACAGGTGTCCGGTGAATATAAAGAGAAGGCGTATAAGAAAGTTAATGGATCTAATTATCCCGGAGAGATGAAGGAAAAGATAAGGGATTATTTTGATGGGCTGGACTAGATTCGGGTTTGTCGAGCTGTTTGTCTGACGAACGCACAGTTATGATTGGTTATAGGTTGTGTTCGAAACTTTTATACGATTTCATATTGTGAACGGCTCCGATAACCAGCCATACTCGCTTCGGGACCCGTTTGCACTCGCGTTGTGCGACGTAGCAGTACTAAATTCACGAATGCTAGTAGCATCCGTTCATTAAGTACTGACGTCACACAAAGCCCTTCGCGAGTATTAGTATAGAAAACTTATACAAAACATTTAAAAGGTACTGTAGCAAAGGCAAAAGCAAATGCAGCTCAAGCTATTCCAGATATAATTGAAATAGCGAGTTCTAAAGTATTTGAAGACAATAAAAAATCTAAACATAGCAGACATGCAAAAAATGGCTGGTATAGATATGATACAAGATTTGCATTACCTGTTTATAATGAGTTTGATGAAATTGAGAGATATAATATATTTAGTGCAAGACTTTTAATCAGACATTCAGCAGATGGAAAAATGTATTTGT
This sequence comes from uncultured Clostridia bacterium, assembly GCA_946186175.1. Taxonomy (GTDB): domain Bacteria; phylum Bacillota; class Clostridia; order Lachnospirales; family Lachnospiraceae; genus CAG-590. Next base: position 7,493 of record CAMHMG010000019.1, read on the forward strand.
ATGATCTTATAGAAATAAAAAAAGAAACGAGCAAGTCCTGTCAGGCATAAGCCCTACCCGGTGAAAACCCGTTTCTTTTGAATAATATAATATTAGAATAATTGATATATGTCAATACATTTTGAATAAATAACAACCCCGAATTAATGTGAATTATATAGAAGGAGAATACAGTAATGGACGAAAAACAATTACAGGAAATGATAGAAAAGGTTAAGGCTTGCGAGGCAGAAATCGGAAAGGGAATAATAGGTCAGAAGGATATTATCAGACAGGTTATACTTGCTATACTTTCTGATGGAAATGTGCTTCTTGAAGGTGTGCCGGGACTTGGTAAGACAGAGCTTGTCAAGACTATATCTAAAGTTATGTCAACCTCGTTTTCACGTATTCAGTTCACACCAGATCTTATGCCGGCAGATGTGACGGGTACTAATCTTATTATAAAACAGGATGGTAACAATGTGTTTCAGTTTGAGCCGGGACCAATATTTGCAAATATCGTGTTAGGTGATGAGATTAACCGTGCAACTCCCAAGACACAGTCAGCACTTCTCGAGGCGATGCAGGAAAAGACTGTTACGGTTGGTAAGACGACATATGAACTGCCGGCACCATTTATGGTATTAGCTACTCAGAATCCGATAGAGAATGAGGGAACCTATCCTCTTCCTGAGGCACAGTTAGACAGATTTATTTTTAAGTTGTTAGTGGATTTTCCAACTAAGGAAGAGCTTAAAGAGATAATGAACATTACGGTAACAAATAACAAGGTTGACATAACTCCTGTGATGACAGGGGAGGATATCATTGCAATACGTTCGGTGATACGCGATATGCCGATTGCAGATGCGGTTATGGATTATGCAATGTCTATAGTTGTTGCCACGCATCCGGAAAATAATGATTCGCCGGAAATAACTAAAAAATATGTTGAGGTCGGCTCAAGTCCACGTGCGGCTCAGGCGATAGTTAAAACTGCCAAAGCAAGAGCATTTATGGAAGGACGTTATAATGTTGCTTTTGAAGATATCAAGTTTGTAGCATATCCGGCACTTAGACACAGGCTTGCACTTAACTTCGAGGCTGTATCTGATGGAGTAAATGCAGATAAAGTGATTTCGGAAATATTACAGGTTCTTGGTAATTAAACAAGATTTTAATTAATATATTCGAAGAAATAATAGATAAATGAAACTTAGAGAACTCTTAATGTATGCTTTGAGTTCTATGAGTTGAAAATACATGAAGACGTAGTCGAAGTAAAAATTGATTGCACGAGGTTGACATAATATGAATGACGGTTTGTTTGACCATACATTTTTTGAAAAATTGAATACGGTTAAAATGTCGCTTAATATGCGTCTTAGTCAGGGGATGAGCGGAAGCAGGAAATCGAGTGCTAAGGGAAGTTCGGTTGAGTTTTCGGATTTTCGCGAGTATATGCTTGGAGACGATATAAGACGTATTGATTGGAATGCTTATGGAAGGACGGACAAGCTTTATATTAAGCAGTTCATGGAAGAGAAGGAGGGGCTGTTTCGGTTCTTTATAGATACAAGTTCATCCATGAATTTTGGAGAGAAAAAGAAATCTGTTATGGCTCTAAGACTTAGTGCTGCTCTCTCATATATTATTATGAATAACCTTGACAGAGTATTTATCAATGAGCTTAGAGGTAATAATATTGTTAAGGGTAAAGGTATATCGGGGAGTTCCGCATTTTCACATCTGTTGAAGGATCTTGAGAGAATAGAGTTTGAAGGAGAAACGCATATATCCAAATGCATTTCTTCTTATGCAGTTCCCAGAGGAGGAGTATCTATAATAATCAGTGATTTTCTTGATCCGGAAGGGATCGAGACGGCTGTTAAATATCTCGTAAGCCGTAAACAGATCGTGGTGCTTATACAAGTGCTTGCGAGAGAAGAGATAGAAGTTGATTATGAAGGAACTGTCAACATACTTGATGTGGAGACAAATGAGAGAGTTAAGATTACCATGTCTAATGCGGCAATCAAGGAATACCGTGGAAGACTGACAGATATGAAGGATGATCTTTCAAGAATTTCAAGAAAGTATGGTGCACACTATGTAAATGTTGTATCTGATGAGGATTTGGTGTCTGTGCTGCTTAATGACTTTTCGGGAATACTTGCGGGAGTGTCTTAAATTCAAGTTGGCGAGATCTTTGTCATTTAAAATAATAGAGAAAGCCAATCGTGATCTGTGGAGGAAAAACAACATGGCAAATGTATATGAAAGTTGTCCGGTCTTTGAGAATGAAAAATATTTGTTACGGCTTTCGTCATATGAGGATACGAAGGATTTGGTAGACGTATATGGTGATAAGAATGCATTACCGTTTTTTAATAGTGATAACTGTCACGGAGATAATTTCTACTATCCAGATGAAGAAAGTATGACAAAAGCCATAGAATTTTGGTTGAAATCTTATAACTCAAAATGGTTTGTCAGATGGACAATTTATGACAAAGAAATACAGAAAGCAATAGGGTCAATAGAATTATTCCATCGTGTTGCAGACGATGACTTCAATGGTGTGGGTGTACTCAGGTTTGATATCAAAAGTGAATTCGAAACTTCTAATAAGATTTATGAGATTATGGGTATGCTTATCCCCGATGCTTTTGATTTATTTGACTGCGAAGAAATAATCACTAAGGTTCCGATATATGCAGTTGAAAGGATGGAGGCCGTTAAAAAAATGGGCTTTGAAAAGACGGACAGATTATTGATTGGAACAATGGATGGTTATGCATATAAGGATTATTGGTCGAAAAAAAGATAAATTCAAGTATATATGAGACAAGATCAATGCAATCAATAATTAATTGGGCAAAATCTATTATAATTAATTATTCAACGCTGGTTTATGGTGGTGGGTCATCAGGCGGGATATTTGCACTAATAGCTGTTTGGGTAGTATAGACTGCGTTTCGCAAATATTCAAATTGATTAAATTTGCGAAACGAATCACCCAAAGGAAAAAATTTGCGAAATGAGTTATAGTATTTTTGAGGTGGAAAAATGAAGTTAATACAAAGAAATCATTATTTGAATATGCTTTTGGCAGTTAAAGATATACCGGATATTAAAGTGATAACCGGGGTAAGAAGAAGTGGAAAATCAAAACTTATGGATGCACTCATAGATATTATTTCAAAAGAAGACAAAAGTAATATAGTACGCATAAAACTTAATTTAAAAAAGAATGAGTCATTGCTTGATGGAGATAAACTCTATGAATATATAGAAAACCAATACGATTCTCAAAAGGATAATTACTTGTTTATCGATGAAATTCAGATGTGCGAAGGCTTTGAAAGAGTAATTAACAGCATTCATGAGGAAGAATTATACGATATCTATATTACCGGATCTAATGCATTTTTACTCTCGAGTGACCTTGCAACATTATTTGGCGGAAGAGTATTTGAAGTAAAACTTTATCCGTTTTCTTTTAGTGAGTATTTGACATATTATCCTTCAAACAAAATAGATGATGCGTTCGATGATTTTGTAAAAAAAGGTGGCATGGCTGGTTCGTATTTGTACAGATCGGAAAAAGACGCCAGAAAATATGTTAATGGAATATATAGAACCACGATTGCAAAAGATATTGTCGATAAATACAGAATTGAAAATGAAGATTTGCTTATAATGATTGGCAATTATCTTATGGACAATGTAGGAAATCAGACATCAATAAGAAATATTGCAGCAAAACTTACATCCGGAACATATAAAACAAACGATAAGACTGTTGGAAGTTATATTAATTATCTTTGTCGTTCCTTTTTGTTTTACCCGATTCAACGATATGACATAAAAGGGAAAAAGTATCTTGAATCAAATAAGAAATATTATCTTTCGGATTTATCTTTTCGTTTTTCTGAATTAGGAACAAAGGATGCTGACTATGGACATTTGTATGAGAATATAGTGGCAATTGAACTTTTGCGCAGGGAATACGAGGTTTATGTAGGAAAATTATATGAGAAAGAAGTTGATTTTGTTGCTATCAAAGAAGGCGAAAAAATATACATACAGGTTTCTGATGATATTTCAAGAAATGATACCTTTAAGAGAGAAATTGGTCCGTTATTGAGTATAAAGGATGCTTATCCAAAGATGATTATAGCCAGAACAAGGCATGATGAAACGCAGCATGAAGGTATAAAGATAGTAGATATTGCCAAATGGTTGAACGATTCGCAAAAATAAAAAATATCTAAAAATGCGAACTGACAATTTCGCTAATATAAAATAATAAAAGCTATAGCAGGGGTCTTTTATGAGGGGATGACTCTAAAGTGGTATGGCAAAGAATAAGGGTGTTGCTATGATGAGGTTGAACTCTGGAATAACCAGAATAGGGACGCATGAATTTTATCGCAACTTGCGTTTTGATGATGAGAAAACCCAACTGAGATTTATAAAACCATTGTGATAAAAATTTAGTTCACGAAGATGATAAGATGTTAAAAGGTAGAAATAGTGTATGAGAAAGTTTGGGAATACTAATGGGGAGTTAGATATATGAGAGTATTTATCGTTTATTGTCATCCGTCAGAAGATTCTTTTACAAAGAATATGTGTGATGCATTTATAAAAGGTATATTAGATTCAGGTAATGAATATATCATTTCAGATCTTTATAAGATGGACTTTGATCCTAATATGACAGAAAAAGAATATCTAAGAGATGCAAATTACAGAAACACACCGGATGTGGCACCTGATGTACTCAAGGAGCAGGAGAAGATAAACAGTTCCGATGCTATAGCATTTATATATCCTGTATTTTGGACTGAAGCACCGGCAAAGCTTGTGGGATGGTTCGACAGAGTGTGGTCTTATGGATTTGCATACGGTGATAAAACTATGAAAATGCTTGATAAAGCAATCATACTTTGCTCTGCAGGCAATACGATTGAACATCTTGAAAAGTTTGGTCTTTTGGATAGTATGAAAAAAGTAATGTTGGGTGACCGATTGTTTGGACGTGCTAAAGAGATGGAGTTTGTTGTTTTTGACAGTACATCAAGGGAAAAAGAGCTTAGAGAGAAGAATTGGGATATGAATCTGGAAAAAGCTTATGAAAAGGGAAAGACATTTTTTTCATAGTATTGCCGAAGTTAAAGGATAGTCATATATGGAGGATGATTTGAAAAATACTTATTCAATAGATAAAGAGTTCAGAGATTGATATAGATAATTTGTTTGTTGAGGTAGAAGAGTTTGATTGTCTACACGATGAGGGGAGTGTAACGATTATATGGAAGAGTGGAATTTTGAAAACTAGGGCGTTAAGTATTGGCCTAAAACGCCTGAATACATGGAATACAGGAAAGAGCATAGCTAGAATATCAACGTGTAGTAGTCGATCTTTCTTATTACGATAACTCAAAGAATATTATTGTTTTTGTGTCTGAAACAGATGGAGTTTTTAGAATAGAAACCACTATTGATGGTATAGAAATTAAATTCGTTAGATATGGTTATTACGAAGTATTTCAGGAATTAAGAGATAAGTTGCTCGAATTAGGATATGGCTTGAAATGTAACGGGTCAAGAATTAATACGATTCAGTCAAATATGATGGGGTCATGCGAAAAAATATATCTTGCATTTGCAAATATATGGGTGAGACTCAAAAGTGTAGGTGAAATTTTATTAATTCGGGTTTGTACGCGAAACTCTTATACATTTTTTACGTATAGCAGTTTATCTGATTAAACTTCTTTCAAAGCGTGCGCTTGGATAAAAAGTTTTGTTTCTATGACTGATTGTCCGAAAAAAGAGTTTCTAAGTATCCCGATAAGTTTATCTATATGGACGCGGCAAGTCTCATAGTCGACCTCCTGTCTCCGATGAGACTGACGGACATCCATGTCCGTCATCCGCTAACTTTATACGGGATACTAAGAAACGCTAATTTTCTCCCAAATGTCATATAAAAAAACTTTTTACCATACGCTTCGCTTAATATAATTTTGAAACAGACAAACTGCTATACGAGATATACTTTGTACCGAGTTTCGCTAGTCCTTTACTATGAAAGTTAAGGAATCAAGCTCGAAGAGCGCAGATGAGTTTTACTTTCATGTATACATGATGCACTTGGTGAAGTAAGCTCCTCAAGGAGCGCAACTTAAGCCTTAGTGCTGTTCTGTTAGTTGGACAGGGCATGGATCATAAAAGTAAGCTGGTTAGTACGTTATATCAACCCACAAACTTTTATGCCAGCCGCCCAGCCCCTACGGCAAGAGCTGTTTTGTATAATCTGTTAATTAACAGCACAGTTATGATTGATTATATCAATAAAGTGAATTCGAAACTTTCAATAACTTATAGTATTGTGAAACGGCGAGCGGTAACAGCCTAATACTCGCGAAGGGCTTTGTGTGACGTCAGTACTTAATGAACGGATGCTACTAGCATTCGTGAATTTAGTACTGCTACGTCGCACAACGCGAGTGCAAACGGGTCCCGAAGCGAGTATGGCTGGTTACTGGAGCCGTTCACAATAGGAAAACGTATAAAAGTTTCGATCACAACCTTTAACCAATCATAACTGTGCGTCCGTCATACAAACAGCTCGACAACCCCGAATTTGAAAAGGAGATCACAATGATACTTGTTATATATTTAACCATAGTCAATATTCTGGCATTCATTTTATACGGAATCGATAAGAAGAAAGCAGAGAAGAATAAGTTTCGCATATCGGAGGCGTCTCTTATAACAATTGCAGTATTAGGCGGTTCAATAGGTGCATTTCTTGGTATGAAAGTATTTCATCATAAGACCAAGAAGAAAAAGTTCACTGTAACCGTACCTCTGTTTGCAGTCTTACTGGTGATTTGTAGCATATATTTACTTTATCAGAATTACCATATTGTCGTAACTGAATATGAATATAAAGCTGATACGGAGATGAAGATAGTTCAGATATCAGATCTGCATAATCAATTGTTTGGGATTAAACAGAAAACACTCTTAAATAAGATCAAAGATTGCGAGCCGGATATTATAGTAGTCACCGGAGATGCTGTTGATCGTAATCATACCTGTTATCAGTTTACAAAAGAGTTTTTTAAAGGTGCTGTTGAGATTGCACCGGTCTATTACGTTACCGGTAATCATGAGGTGTGGTTAGATCAGGGTGAATTTGCAGGCTTTCTCTCTGAAATAGAAAGCTATGGCGTTCATTTTATGGACGGTAAGACAGAGACTTTTGATGATATAATAATTGCCGGAGCAGCTAACAATTCTAATGTTACGGATTACGGTTGGGAAAATGATGAACGCTTGAAAATATTGCTTTCACATGAACCAGAAAGGCATGAACAATACGAAAGTACAGGTGCTGATATAGTGTTTACCGGACATATTCACGGTGGACAGATAATCATTCCCGGAAAAGGGGGACTTCTGTCACCTGATTTTGAATTTTTCCCCAAGCTTTACGAAGGAGAACATCAAGTTGGTAATATGACAATGTATATAAGCAGAGGTATGGGTAACAGTCTGCTCCCTGTAAGAATCAATGATTATCCTGAAATCGTAGTACTTAATATACGACAATGATAATATAGGATATTGCGAAACTGAATGAAAGATTTGTATGAGTTGTGCATTTTTATAGCATCCATAAGCAGACCTTGACGCAGTCGTTGGTACTTCAACGAACACGAAGTGTGAGTTTAGTACCACTACGACGGAGACAGAGCGAAAGCGTGTCTGTAATGGAGCTATATAAAATGCACAACTCAAGAAAGAAAAAATGGAGTTTCGCAAATACCTACTAACTATTTAACAGAAAAGGAATAACAACATGACATTTTCAAATCTCTGGCCACTGGGATTTTTAATCCTTATCCCTGTGATCATCATATTATATCTTTTAAAACAGAAAGTTAATGATCAGCCGTTCTCATCTACATTGCTGTGGAAGGAAATATATAAGAATCTTGAGGCTAAAACTCCGTTTGAGAAGTTAAAGAACAATATTTTAATGTATCTTCAGATTCTTGCTATGCTGTTTCTGATTTTTGCGCTTATGGCTCCAGTTCTTAGAAATGGCGGGATCATTAAGCGCAATACCATTGTGGTTATTGATACAAGCGCCAGTATGGAGACTTTGTATAACGGCGGCAAGACACGTCTTGACGAAGTTGTGTCAAGAGCTAAGAGTTATGTTGATGGATTAAATGATTCCGGTATGCTAACCGTTATTTCATGTGATGATGAGGCGCAGATAATCTATCAGGGCCAGGATAAATCGACAGCAAAAAAAAGGCTTAACGAACTGACACCTAAGCAGGCGTCCGGTAACTTAGATATTGCAACAGGTATGGTTGGATCACTGGTCTCAAATCTTGATAACGTAGATGTTGTCTGTTATACGGATTCTGAGTTTGAATATGCGCAGTGGAAGAAAAACAATGATAAGATTGCTCTTTCGGTTGAGAGTATATACAGCAAAGAGGAGAATCTTTCTGTAGATTATGTGAATTATGGTGTTAAGAGTGGAGATGATTCCGAAAAGGATAAATATATAGAAACATTATGCAAGGTGACTAATCACGGTGATAAAGATGCAGTCACTGACGTCAGCCTGTATATTGGAAATGATATCGCTGATGTGCAGACTGTAACAGTGAAAGCCGGGGAGAGTGAGATCGTATATTTTTCCGATGTCAAAATGCCGGAAGATTTTAATAATAACGAGAGTGATAAGACAAAAGAAAATGGAGGATATGTTCTGCGTGCAGAGATAAGCGAGAAAGACTCTTTAACTGCGGACAATATTTCGGGTGTTGCAGTCACATCCGGAAATAATAAGAAAGTTCTTCTCATTTCACAGGGCAATGTATTTATGGAAAAAGCCCTTGCTTTGGTGGATGGAGCAGAGGTATATAAGGCAGAGGATGCGAGTGTATTGAAAGAGGCAGAAGAGTTCGATCTCTATGTCTTTGACGGTGTGACGCTTCCGGAAGACTTTGATCATACAATGCTTTCTGAAAATGCTGAATGTATGTTTATCAATTACGATAATATTCCTTCAGGGATTAATGCTGCTATAAGTTCTAAGGGCAGTTTAGATGACATAATGCTCCATTTTGAAAAAAGTGATGTTACGGAGTATGTAGAGGATTATTTCTTTGGAGTTACGAAAACTAATACGTACGAGCTTCCTGATGGAATGCATCCGTTGATAACTGCAGATGATGGAAGTGTAGCAGGTTTTTACGGAACAGTACCGGAAAATGACCAGCGTTTAGCAGTGATGGGATTTGATATTCACAATACTGATCTTGCGCTTCAGACAGAATTCCCGATATTTATGTCTCAATTGACAGACTATCTGATAAACGGATATGAGAATCATGTGCAGATCGATAATTTTCCGATTGATGAATCTGAGGTAATTCCGATTAAAGATGTTAAGACTGAGGGGATTCTGGATAAGACCAAGACCGGAGGAAGAGCGATTAGGAATATATTGCTTGTCATAGCGATAATTATTCTTATACTTGAATGGATCATATATCACTTTGAGGTTCATTCTAATAAAAAGCGACAGTATCTTGTTGTAAGAAGTCTGCTGCTTGCAATTATTGTGCTTGCAATTGCCGGAGTTTCAATTACCAGGAGACAGAGGAAGTTAGAGACGATATTCTTAGTGGATGTGTCAGACAGTATGTCAGGCAATCTCGATAATGTTGAGAATTACTTAAAGAAAAGTATGTCTGCCATGCCTAAAAAAAATCAGGCAGGTGTGGTTCTGTTTGGTAAGAATACTTCTGTTGAACAGTTCATCTCGGATACTAAAGATTTTTACGGATTTAACGGAAGTCCTATAACAACCGCAACCAACATAGAAAGCGCTGTTACTGCCGCGTCTTCGATGTATCATGACGGTGTGACTAAGAGGATGATACTTATCACTGATGGATGTGAGAACGAGGGAAGTATAAGCAATGCGTCAGCGGTTGTAAAGAACAGTAATGTGGAGCTTGATGTAATTCCACTTGATGATACGGTATCGAATAACAGTGAAGTATATATCGACGGTTTAGAGACACCTTCTGTGATACATGCAGGTGATCACTACAATATAACTGTATCAATTAAATCCAATGTTGAGACGGATGCGGTATTGACACTTTATTCGGGAAGAGTTTCAAAGGGACAGAAGGATATACATCTGTCTAAGGGCAGTAATCAGTTCGTATTCGAGGATGTCGGCGAGGAAGGAACCATAGCGCAGTATAAGGCAGTTATAGAACCGGCCCAAGATACTATCGCTGTCAATAATACTTATGTTACATTTTCACAGATAGAGGCACAGCCTAAGGTTTTGGTCGTTCAGGGCAAAGAGGGCAATACGGTTGAATTTGAAAAGATATTGACTGCAGCTAATATTGGATATGACGTTGTGGCTCCCAGTGCAGTTCCGGTTTCATTGTCTCAGCTTAATGCTTATAAAGCCGTAATAACGGTTGATACACATTTTGATGATCTGAGAAAGGGATTTGACAAAACTTTAGAAACATATGTTAAAGAATATGCAGGAGGATATATCTGTATAGGCGGTGATAACAGCTATGCACTTGGAGGTTACAGGGATACCGCATTAGAAGATATATTACCGGTAGATATGGATATTGAAGGGGAGAAGGAAATACCACAGATGTCAATGGTAATGGTCATTGATCAATCCGGAAGTATGGCATTTCCTTCAGAGGATAACACCTCTGTGACAGGCCTTGACCTTGCAAAGCAGGCTGCAATTTCCGGTGTAAATGAGCTCAGGGAGTCAGATGAGGCAGGTGTTCTGGCATTTGACGACAGATACAATTGGACGGTGCCGATAACTAAGGTTGGTGACAGCAGCGATATAACGGATAAGATAAGGACTATAGGCGATGGCGGCGGAACCAGCATTTATCCTGCATTAGAGGAGGCCTATGCCAAGATACTTAATAGTAATTCAAAGATAAAACACATAATTCTTCTTACTGACGGACAGGATGAATTTCGTGAATATGATGCACTGTTGAAGAGGATAAATGATGCTGGGATCACGGTTTCTACTGTTGCAGTAGGAAGCGATTCCGATCAGAATACTTTGTCATTTATTGCAAATGAATGCGGGGGTAGATTCTATTATACTGATGTCAATAATTCTATTCCGAGAATATTTGCCAAGGAAGTTTACCTTTCAACAAACAGCTATCTGATAAACGAGGAATTTTATCCGCAGATAACAAGTAATAATGAGATACTTAATGGAGTGGTAGATGACGGATGCCCTGCACTGTTGGGTTATATTGCGTCACGTGCAAAGCCGAGAACTGATGTAATATTAGAATCCCCCAAGGGTGATCCGATTCTTTCAACATGGCAATGCGGTCTTGGAAGAACAGTTGCGTGGAATAGTGACGGAACTAATGAATGGACTGCACCGTTTGCAGGATGGGACAGATATCCGATGCTTTGGTCTAATATAATACACTATGTAATATCCGATACCGATCTTGGTGGCGATGATTTAGAGATAGTTAAGGAAGGAAATACAGCTAAGGTAATATATGAGACGGAAGAATATGATAAAAACACCAAGGTTTCAGCGGTTATATCAGACGAGAACGGGACAAACAAAGAGATAGTCTTAGATCCTATGAAACCGGGAAGTTATCAGGCTGATGTTGATTCGGATGAGATTGGCATTTATAACCTTAGTATTCGCAAGAAAAATGGTGAAGAGGTTGTTAAGAATTATAATACTGCTTTCGCAAATCAGTACTCGCCCGAGTATCAGTTTTCTGATAGCGCAGGAAAACTGGACGGGTTTGTAAAACAGGTGGGTGGAGAGATACTCTCTCTAGATACCAATGTCTGGAAAACGGAAGCGAAGAGGGTAGACAGTAAGATGCCGCTTACAGTGCCGTTAATAATACTTTCAATGTTTCTTCTCTTGTTCGATATCATAGCTAGAAGATTTTCAATCGATGTGGCTGGCGGTTTAAAAGCATCTATTATGGGAATTACCAATAAGCATAAAGTGCACAAGGAGAAAAGGGATAATAGAAAACATAGGGTTAAAAAGAAAGCGTTAGCTTCCAGAGATGCTAATGAAGATATGTATCAGAAAACAACTAATGATGAACTGAATTATTCAGATTCAGATAACGAAGTATCAGAAAGAGAAGAAAACAAAACAGAAGGAAACACGGTCGGCAGAAAAGTCAACAGAACCTTTGGCAACTCAGAGAATAATTCAGCCGGCAGAAAAGAACAAAACGCAGCCTACAGAGTGGAGAACAAAGCATCAGGCAAGGGGGATAATAAAAAAGATAAAAAGAAGGGTGGAAATACAGATAACCAGAAATCGGAAATGCTTGATATGAATGCACTCTTACAGAAAAAAAGAGACAGATCATAGATACGTTATTTGTTGTAAATCTTGTGGAAATGAAGTATAATAGTAACTATCCGGGTAGAATCTCGCATTTACTGCGAGATTCGTAGAAAAATGTATATTATACG
>CAMHMG010000020.1 GCA_946186175.1 uncultured Clostridia bacterium
TGAAAAGGTATATGTAAAAATATACAATATTTTTAGTTTAAAAGTTGCATGTTATGTGGCTTTTATGCTATAATTAAGTTGTTCTTTTATGTGGTTATTTTTTTTAAGAACTGATGATTATTGTTTGTTTAATAATTATTACATTGGAGATAGGAGATTAAGGGATGTTTGAAGCGTATTTTGGTAAGTATTTAGAGGATCGAGGGGTTATAACCAAAGAACAGTACAAGGAAGTTGTGGTAGATAGCCAGAATGCAAGAGTAAGACTTGGAATTCTGGCAGTTGCAGAAGGGTTCATGACTGAGGAAGAAGCAGACGAAGTTAATGATGCTCAGAGAAGACTTGATAAGAGATTTGGTGATATTGCAGTTGACAGGGGTTATCTGACTAATTCTCAAGTCGAGATGCTGCTTAATAAGCAGGGAGATAGTTATCTGTTATTTGTACAAGCTGTTGTAGAGAGGAATATTCTTACATTAGATCAGATCAAAGATTATGTTATAGAGTATAAGAAAGCTAAGAATCTTTCAGATCTTGATGTTGAAGCTTTGAAGAGTGGAGATACGGACAGGATAATTTCAGTACTTATGAAGGATACTAATATTGCGCCTGTTATCAAAGATTACATATCATTGACAGCAAGGAATATAGAACGTTTTATTGAACGTCAGTTCAGAATTGGCAGTGTATCTGTTGTTGAGAAAGTTACTGCACCATTTGTTGCAGCACAGGTGCTTGATGGTGATTACAGGATATTTACGGGGTTCTTTGGTGAAGGCGAAGCATTAAAGATTATAGCTGAGGCCTATGCTAAGGAAGAATTTGATGTTATTGATCTTGATGTTGTTGATGCCGCATGTGAATTCCTTAATTGTAACAACGGATTGTTTGCAACGAAGTTAAGTAATGAATATGTGGATATAGATATGCTTCCACCTATACTGAAAGATACAATTACTGAGATAAGAGATAATGGCAATATAGTTAAAGTGCCTATATATATTAAGGATCAGTGTGTGGATCTTGTTATCTGCAGAGAAGCTGATTGGGAACTTGAATAATTAGGAACGAGGTGAAAGATTGATATGGCTAGAGTTTTGATAGTAGATGACTCAAGAACATCAAGAAAAATATTAAGAGGTTTATTGGAAGAAGAAGGACATGAGATAGTCGGAGAGGCAACCAATGGTCAGGAGGGTTACGAGAAATACGCTGAATTACATCCTGACTTTGTTACAATGGATATTACTATGCCGGTGTTAGACGGTATAGCCGCTCTTAAGAAGATCAAAGAGGAATTTCCTGATGCCAAGGTAGTTATGATTACTGCCGCCGGACAGAAAACCAAGATGGTTGAAGCGGTTCGCAGCGGTGCTACAGAATTTGTTGCAAAGCCGTTTGATAGAGACAGTCTGAAGAATATTATTTCAAAGGTTGTAGGTTAATCGATGTTTTATAGAACACTTTTCCTATGTTTAGGAGAAGTGTTCTTTTTGCGAAATGCTTACAGGGTTTTTAATTGTGGATTGTTATAATGTTTAACATCTATATTATCATAATAATTTTACAGGAGGATGCTATGAGTAAAGTAAAAAGAGTTTATGTGGAGAAGAAGCCTGATTACGCGGTTAAGGCAAAAGAGTTGTATGAGGAGCTTAGTAAATATTTAGATTTGTCAATAGAAAGCGTGAGGGTATTAGTGCGCTATGATGTTGAGAATGTTTCCGATAAAACTTATGAGAAGGCGCTGAAGACTGTATTTTCCGAGCCTCCTGTAGATTATGTATATGAGACTACTTTTCCGTTCGATGAGGGTGACAATGTATTTTCTGTTGAGGCACTTCCGGGACAGTTCGATCAGAGAGCTGATTCAGCTGAACAGTGTGTTAAGTTGTTGAATGAAAAAGAAGATCCAATAATAAGATGTGCAACTACATATGTTATCAAGGGTGATATTGATGCTTCACAGTTCGAGGCTGTCAAATCATACTGTATCAATCCTGTTGATTCAAGAGAGACTGATGATAAGAAGATTCCGGACACTTTAGTACAGGTGTTTGATGAGCCGGCAGACGTTGCGCTTTTTGGTGGATTTAAAGATATGGCAGAGGATAAGCTTAAAAGTTTGTATGATTCGCTTGGACTTGCTATGACATTTAAGGATTTTCTTCATATTCAGAACTATTTCAAGAATGAGGAGAATCGTGACCCTTCGGTTACAGAGATAAGAGTTCTCGACACCTATTGGTCTGATCATTGTCGTCATACAACATTTGCAACAGAGCTTACGAATGTTAATTTTGAGGATGGATTCTATAAGAAGCCTATTGAGGATTCATATAATTCATATCTTGCAGATAAAGAAGTACTCTACAAGGGCAGAGATGACAAGTTTACATGTCTTATGGATATTGCATTGATGGCTATGAAGAAGCTTCGCTCTGAAGGTAAATTACAGGAGATGGAAGTCTCTGATGAGATTAATGCATGCTCTATAGAAGTGCCCGTATTGATCGATGGTAAAGAGGTTCCATATCTTATTCAGTTTAAGAATGAAACACACAATCATCCTACAGAGATTGAGCCGTTTGGTGGTGCTGCAACCTGTCTTGGCGGTTGTATCAGGGATCCGCTTTCAGGACGTTCATATGTATATCAGGCAATGCGTGTAACGGGTGCTGCAGATCCTACCAAATCTCTTTCAGAGACAATGGAAGGAAAGCTTCCACAGAGAAAACTGGTTACAGTAGCAGCACATGGGTACAGCTCATATGGTAATCAGATCGGACTTGCAACAGGACTTGTCAATGAGGTATACCATCCTAATTATGTTGCAAAGAGAATGGAGATTGGTGCAGTTGTAGCTGCTGCTCCTAAGGAGAATGTTAAGCGTCTCACATCTGATCCGGGTAATGTTATTATTCTTATTGGAGGAAGAACCGGCCGTGACGGTATCGGAGGAGCTACAGGTAGTTCAAAGAAGCATACTACAAGTTCTATTGATACCTGTGGTTCAGAGGTTCAGAAGGGTAATCCACCTACAGAGAGAAAGATACAGAGACTATTCAGAAGAAATGAAGTTGCAAGTATCATAAGAAAATGTAATGACTTTGGCGCAGGCGGTGTCTCTGTTGCAATCGGAGAACTTGCAGACGGACTTATGATAGATCTTGATAAAGTTCCTAAGAAATACGCGGGTCTTGACGGAACAGAGATTGCCATCTCTGAATCACAGGAGAGAATGGCTGTTGTTGTTGATAAGGCAGATGTAGATAAGATGCTTAAGTTCTGTGAAGAAGAAAACCTTGAAGCAGTAGTTGTTGCCACAGTTACAGAAAGTCCGAGACTTGTAATGAACTGGAGAGGCAAGGAGATAGTTAATCTTTCAAGAGCATTTATAGATACTAACGGAGCTCACCAGGAGAGCGATGTAACAGTTAATATGCCTGAGAAGAAGGATTATTTTACAGATCATAAGAAAGTTACAGATGTTAAGAAGACGTGGCTTGAGACTTTGGCTGATCTTAATGTATGTTCTCAAAAAGGACTTGTTGAGATGTTTGACAGTTCAATCGGTGCCGCTACTGTTGTAATCCCTTATGGAGGAAAATATCAGTTGTCACCGACACAGACAATGATAGCAAAGCTTCCGCTTGATAAGGGAAAATGTGATACCGTAACGATGATGTCATACGGACTTGATCCGTATATGCTTTCATGGTCTCCGTATCATGGTGCAATCTATTCTGTTGTTCATTCAGTTGCTAAGATCGTTGCAGCCGGTGGTGATTGGAGTAAGATATATTTCACTTTCCAGGAATATTTCAAGAGACTTGGTAATGATCCTAAGCGTTGGGGTGAGCCTATGGCTGCACTTCTTGGAGCTTACAATGCACAGCTTGGTTTCGGTCTTGCATCTATAGGTGGTAAGGATTCGATGTCTGGATCATTTAATGATATTGACGTACCTCCTACTTTGTGTTCATTCGCAATTGATGTTGCAAGAACCGGTGATGTGATAACATCAGAGTTTAAGAAGGCTGGTAATGCAATTATCAAGATTGATATCAAACGTGATGAATACGGACTCCCTGATTATGAGGATATGAAGAAGAAATATTCTGCACTTTATGAAGATATGCAGGAGGGTAAGATCCTTTCGGCATTTGCGGTTTCATATGGTGGTATTATTGAGGCAGTTTCTAAGATGGGATTTGGTAACGGAATCGGAGCAAGTCTTGATAAGACTGTTTCAAGAGAAGAGCTTGTTAAGAAGGATTACGGTGCGATTGTCTGCGAGATTAAGCAGGATGATATCAAGTCTTTGAAGGTTAGTGCTACAAGAATCGGTGAGACTATAGATGAGGAGAAATTCATATTTGATAATGTGAAGATTTCTATGAAGGATGCACTAGACGCATGGACTAATACTTTGGAGAAAGTATTCCCGACATCATCAGGTGTGGAGCAGGTTAAGGTAAGAAATGATATATTTAAGACAGACAAGGTATATGTCTGCAAGAATAAAGTAGCAAGACCTAAGGTGTTTATTCCGGTATTCCCGGGTACAAACTGTGAGTATGATTCTGCTAAGGCATTTAGAAGAGCGGGTGCAGATGTTGAAACTATAGTATTTAAGAATATGACTGAGCAGAATATTCTTGATTCGGTTGATGCATTTGAGAGAGCAATCAGTCAGTCGCAGATAGTTATGATGCCGGGTGGATTCTCTGCAGGTGATGAGCCGGAGGGTTCCGCTAAGTTCTTTGCAACAGCATTTAGAAATGCAAAATTAAAAGATGAGATCATGAAACTTCTCAATGAGAGGGACGGACTTGCACTTGGTATATGTAATGGTTTCCAGGCACTTATCAAGTTAGGACTTGTTCCTTATGGTGAGATCAAGTCTCAGAAGGAAGATTCGCCTACACTTACAATGAACAGTATTGGCCGCCATCAGTCTAAGATGGTATATACTAAGATTGTAAGTAATAAGAGTCCTTGGCTTAGAAAAGCGACACTTGGTGAAGTATATACAGTTCCTATCTCACATGGTGAGGGTAGATTTGTTGCAAGTAAGGAATGGCTCGATAAACTGTTCGAGAATGGTCAGGTTGCAACTCAGTATGTGGATGTCAATGGTAATCCTACAATGGATGAGGATTATAACGTTAACGGTTCTTATGAAGCTATTGAGGGTATTACAAGCCCTGATGGAAGAGTTCTCGGTAAAATGGCTCACTCTGAGAGAAGAGATACAGATGTTGCTATCAACATATATGGCGATCAGAATCAGTTGATCTTTGAATCCGGAATTGAATATTTCAGGTAATATAGATTTGAAACTCTTATACTTTCTCTTTTATGTACATTGTTAAGAATTTCAAATTAAAAAGTTTGGTTTAAATATATATTATCTAAGAAATTATATCCCAGATTCAAGATTGGGGGGAGTATGTAAGGATAGGTATAGCATATGGAATATATAGTTACGAAAAACGAGATACAGGCGATAGATAACTGTACAATAGAAAAAGTGGGGATTCCACAGGCTGTTCTTATGGAGCGGGCAGCCATAGCCGTTGCAGAGGAGATAGAGAAGCTTAATCCTTCTAAGGGAAGAGTATTGATCGCTGTTGACGGAGGCAATAACGGTGGAGATGGTCTGGCTACTGCAAGGATTCTTTTGGAGGACGGATATCCGGTAGACATATATTATGTTGGCGGACTGGCTGAGGTGTCTGTTCAATTTGAATTACAGAAGAATATACTTACATCTGTTGGTTACAGATTAAGGAAGGCAATTCCTAATAAGGATTATGTAGTTGTTGTTGATGGAATTTTTGGAGTCGGCCTCTCAAGAGCAATTGAGGGAACGCAGAAGAAAGCTATTGAAAGTCTTAATCAGCTACATGGTATTAAGGTGGCAATAGATATACCTTCGGGGCTGGATGCTACGACAGGTGAGGTTTTAGGGACAGCGTTCAGAGCTGATTATACAGTAACCTTTGGTCTCAAAAAATTAGGAATGTTTTTTGCAAAGGGAATTGACTGCTGTGGTGAGATTATATGCAAGCATATAGGATTTCCTAATGCCGCGATTCAGTCTGTAAAACCTAAGATATTCTCATATGAATTACAGGATCTTGACAAGCTTCCTAAGAGATTTAACAATTCTAACAAGGGAAGCTATGGAAAGGTTGCCGTGGTTGCGGGAAGCAAGAATATGTCGGGAGCGGCGTTCCTTTGCTCAAAGGCAGCATATTCAACCGGAGTCG
This sequence comes from uncultured Clostridia bacterium, assembly GCA_946186175.1. Classification (GTDB taxonomy): domain Bacteria; phylum Bacillota; class Clostridia; order Lachnospirales; family Lachnospiraceae; genus CAG-590. Next base: position 6,279 of record CAMHMG010000020.1, read on the forward strand.
GACTTGTCAAGATATATACACATGAGAGTAATCGTGTGGTTCTTCAATCCCAACTTCCTGAAGCTATTATGATGACTTATGATGATTATGAGGGCGCACTAGCGTGTGTAGAGGATGTTGTCAAATGGGCTTCGGTTATTGTTGTTGGTCCCGGACTTGGCGTGGACTCTACTTCTGAGAGAATGCTATATGAACTTATGCTTAACTCCGAAGTTCCGCTTGTGATAGATGCAGATGCACTTAATATTCTTTCTACCAATATGACAATGTTAAAGACTTGTTCCGTGCCTATAGTTATGACACCTCATATGATGGAGATGAGCAGGCTTATTGGAAAGAGTGTTGATGAGATTGCTCATGACAGATTCAATATTGCAAGACGTTTTGCCAAAGAATATGAAGTTAGTCTTGTGTTAAAGGATGCTAAGTCAATAGTTACTAACGGCGGAGACCGGACATATATTAATCTTGCCGGTAACAACGGTATGTCGACCGGAGGGTGCGGAGATGTGCTTGCAGGAATTATTGCCGGAATGTTAGCAGGTGGACTTGATCTGTTTGAGGCAGCTCAGATAGGCACGTATGTTCATTGTCTTGCAGGCGATGCTGCGGCCGGGAAGAAGGGCAAATACGCAATGCTTGCGTCGGATATCATTTCATCACTAGGTGAGATTATGAGAGATTCGTGAACATATATTGGAATAAACGGATTTTGAATGTTTGTAGAGTTGAGGGTATTACGAAGTAAGGTGGCAACTCGTATATCATTAATTTGAAATATAACAAAGCACTTTATCAGTCAGATAAAGGATAATTTTGAAGAGGCGTAAACAAATGGATACATATCATCGTGTGGAGGCAGACATTGATCTGTCCGCCATTTATAAGAATATTGAGACAATGAAGGGATGTATTCCCGAAGGAAAGAAACTGCTAGCAGTAATTAAGGCTAATGCTTACGGCCATGGATCAATACAGGTTGCAGAAACACTTGATGATCTGGCTGATTATTATGGAGTTGCCTGCATTGAAGAGGCGTTGGAATTAAGAAAAGCAGGAGTAATAAAGCCGATTTTGATTCTTGGATATACGGATCCCGGTCAGTATGAAATGCTTGTGAAAAATGATATTACTCAGACAATCTATTCATATGAACAGGCAGAGAGACTATCGGAAGTGTCCGGAAATCTTAATATGACAGGAAAGCTACATATAAAGCTTGATACCGGTATGAACAGAATAGGATTCAAATGCGATGAAGATAATATGAAAGAGAGCATTAATGAGATCATTAAGATAAGCACTCTTGATAATATCAATATGGAGGGAATATTCACTCACTATTATAAGGCTGACAGTTATGAGAAGATCAGTGCAATTAAACAGTTGGCACAGTACACAAGAATGGTCGATGAACTTGAAAAGGAAGGCGTGCATTTTGCTATAAGACATATATCTAACAGTGCCGGTATAATGGAGATGCCTAATGATACTTATGATATGGTACGTTCGGGAATATCGACCTATGGATTGTATCCGTCAGAGGAGATGGATAAGGAGGCGTGTGTGCTGTATCCCGCCATGTCATTAAAGAGTCACATAACTCATGTTAAAATGGTCAAAAAGGGTGAGACTGTCGGATATGGAGGAACTTACGAGCTTCCGTGTGATCAATTGATTGCAACGGTAGGTGTTGGATATGCAGATGGCTATCCGAGAGCATTGTCTAACAAAGGAAGAGTCTTAATTCACGGAGAATATGCACCTGTTGTAGGGCGCGTATGCATGGATCAGATCATGGTGGAGGTTACTGATATAGAGGATGTTAATGTCGGTGATGAGGTTGTCCTTTTTGGAAAACAGAAAGATAATAGTATTCCGGTTGAAGAGATTGCTGATATGTCATCAAGCTTTAATTATGAATTTGTTTGTGATATTAACAGGCGTGTGCCGAGAGTATTTTTCAAGGATGGAAAGAAGATACTTACAGTTAATTATTTATTGGATGAAAAATATTGATTCCATTGCAAATGATATGTATGTCAAAAGTTATTCTTGACGCTAATATCGTATAAAAAATAGATTTTGGTAATTAAGCAATGCATGTATAAATAATAATATTTAGGGTACACTTTAATTATAGAATTATAAATGATTGGAGTGATATCAGTGTCAGTAACCAGAGGAGATATTTATTACGCAGATTTAAGACCGGTTGTGGGATCTGAACAGGGCGGTGTGCGTCCTGTACTTATTATACAGAATGAGGCGGGAAACAAGCATAGTTCAACTGTTATATGTGCAGCGATAACCAGCAGACAGAATAAAGCTAAGATTCCTACTCATGTAGAACTTGCAGCCAGAAAATGCAACATTTCAAAGGACTCGGTCGTGCTTTTAGAACAGGTTAGAACAATAGATAAGAAAAGGTTGTTAGAAAAAGTAAGTCATTTAGATGATGATACGATGGGTAGTGTTAACAGGGCTTTGATGGTAAGTCTTGCATTGTGAAGGGAGATAGGGGAGGAAAAATATATGGCAGGAGCCTTAAAAAACCTATTTGGTAAGAAGAACAGTGAAGAACAGGCTGATGCTGTTGAGGAAGAGATATTATCGATAATTGAAGAAGGACATGAGCAGGGAGCAATACAGACCGATGAGGCAGAAATGATATCCAATGTATTTGAGTTTGGAGATAAACAGGTGCGAGATGTGTGTTCTCCAAGACAGAAAATACTTGGCATAGAAGCTGATAATGACATCAACGAGGCACTCCAGATAATGCTTGATAACAGTTATTCAAGATATCCCATATATGAGGAGAATATTGATAACATTATCGGAGTGTTACATATTAAAGAGGCCGTAGCGGCTTATCTTGAGAATGCCAATCAGACTGTAAGGGATCTTGGATCCGAGCCTTATTTTGTACATCCTACCCAGAAGATCAGAAAGCTTTTTAATGAAATGCAGAGCAGTAAGAACCATCTCGCAATAGTTGTGGATGAGTATGGTCAGACAGAAGGACTTATTGCATTAGAGGATATTCTTGAAGTGCTTGTAGGCGATATATGGGACGAACATGACGAGCAGGAGGTTGATATAATGAAGCTTGCTGCCGGCGATGGATATATTGTCAATGGAAGCACAAAGCTGGAGGAGTTAGAAGATCTCTTTGAAATAAAATTCCCGGATGAGGACATAGATACTGTTAATGGATTCATGCTTTATGAGCTGGGAAAACTACCTGAGAATGGAGAGAATATACAGATCGTATATGATGGCTTTGTATTCACTGCACTTAAGATGGAATCACACATGATAACGAAGATAAGAATCAATAAACTTCCGGAGGAAGCAGTTAGTATTAAAGCTAAAGCGGACGATTAAGGTGATTATATTATTTAGATGAAAAGGCATTGGAGCGCTTTAGTAAATATGTATAACAGATGGAAACTTTTTTTGTTTAATTAGTTTCTTGTAACGTGAAGGGATTTGTGTTACAATGGTGGAAACTGAATAAACAATAATGGTTTCCTTTTTTTATTTGGGAATTGCTATGCAAAATACACAACTCAAGAAAGGAAAAATAGAGTTTCACAATTGTCTAAACGAAAATATAGATGAAAGGAGGGTGAGGATTGGAACTTAAGATACAGATATTAGAGGTTACTCTTAAGATATTTAACCGCAAGGGTTTGAAGTTTACAATGGATGATATTGCTCATGAGCTGGGAATAAGTAAGAAGACTATATATACTGTTTTCCGGACAAAGGAGCAATTGTTTTTGACCATGGTCGATTATATATTTGATGGAATCAAAGAAAGTCAACAACTTGTAATGGACGATGATGAGTTGACGGTTTTGGATAAGCTCAGAAAGATATTAACGGTAATGCCGGAAACTTACAGTGAAATTGATTTCAGACAATTATATCAACTGAGAGAAAAATATCCTAAGATATATAAGAAGGTTGAGAAAAGATTAGAGACAGGGTGGGAGAATACCATTACATTGTTAGAACACGGAATGGAACAGGGCGTGATCAGAAAGGTTAATATTCCAATTGTGAAGATGATGATGGAAACAACTTTAGAACAGTTTTTTCAAAGAGATGTGTTAGTTGCTAATAATATATCTTATAAGGATGCTTTGAATGAAGTGGTTGACATTCTCATGCAGGGGATTGTCATTAAATAAATTATTCAGGCAAATGCGAAACTCAAATATATGCTTCTTTCGTTGTGAATATTGTATAGTTCCATCGCAGACACGCTTTCGCTCGGTTGTTCGCGCAACGGTACTAAACTCACTTCGTTCATTAAGTACCGGCGGTCACAAACGGTCTGCTTATGGAAGCTATGAAATATTCACAACTTATATACACATTTCAAAGAGTTTCGCAATTACCAATATAAACTATTAATAAAAAGGAGAAGGATTATGGAAAACAGAGTATATTTAAATGATGATTGGAAGTTTACAGAGCAATACAATGATGAATTATTGAAAGCAGAATATGATGTTAAGGATATGGCGGATGTCAGACTTCCGCATACTTGTAAGGAGCTGCCCTATCACTATTTTGATGAACATGAGTACCAGATGGTAAGCGGTTACAGAAGAGTATTGCACGCTGATGATTCTTGGAAGGGAAAGACAGTTCTGCTTACTATTGACGGAGCTGCTCATGATTCAGTTGTATTTTTGAACGGAGTCAAAATTGGTGAACATCATTGTGGATATACTGCATTTACAATGGATATAAGTTTAGGTTTGGAATATGGAAAGGATAATGTGCTTGTTGTTAAGGTAGACAGTAATGAGAATCTTAATATTCCACCGTTTGGATTTGTCATTGATTATATGACATATGGTGGAATCTATCGCGATGTGTATATAGATATCAAGAATCCGACTTATATTGAAGATGTGTTTGTCTCTACAAAGCTTGCAGGACAGGTGGTTGAATTTGATGAGGATCCCGCTAAGCCTTCATGGTTCTGTGAGAAGTCGGCAACAATATCTGAGGTTAAGATTCATCATGATAGTGAAAATGATAATAATAATGCCGATGGAAAATCAGAAAATTTAATCAAGGACAATAATGAAAAAGATTTCAAAAAAGAAGGATCAAAGATCAGATATACTATTAAGCAGTATATCCGAAAAAAGGGTGACGAATTATTCATAGAACTTGAAAGTAAGGAAGACAGTTCTGTTGCTATCAGTGATGAAGGTAGTAAGACAAATGGTGTTTCTGATTTTTCAGAAGCAACTCCAAAGATTCTTACATGTCATACCGGTAAGGTTGAATTATGGGATGTTGAGCAGCCATCGCTGTATGAATTAAAGACAGAGCTGCTTGATAATGGAAAAACTGTTGATGAAAAGATAGTAACATTTGGTTACAGAAAGGCAATATTTAAGAAGGATGGTTTCTATCTGAATGGACGGAAATTTAAGATCCGTGGTCTTAACAGACATCAGAGCTATCCATATGTGGGATATGCTATGCCAAAGTCTATGCAGGAAAATGATGCCGATATCTTAAAGAATGAGCTTGGAGTAAACGCAGTGCGCACCTCTCATTATCCTCAGTCGCATTACTTTATAGATAGATGTGATGAGATAGGACTTCTGGTATTTACAGAATTCCCCGGATGGCAGCATATCGGAGATGAGGACTGGAAGAGACAGGCAGTAGAAAATGCAGCCGACATGGTTAAGCAATACAGGAATCATACATCGATCATTCTCTGGGGTGTTCGTATTAATGAGTCTGTTGATAATCATGATCTATATGAGAGGACTAATGCGATTGCACATGCTTATGACCATACGAGACCGACAGGCGGTGTGAGATGCTTTAAGAAGGGAGAGTTTCTTGAAGATGTATTCACCTATAATGATTTTGTCCATGATGGTAAGAATAAGGGCTGTGACAAAAAATCAGATGTAACCCCTGATGTGGAAAGACCTTATCTTATAACTGAGTATGGCGGACATATGTATCCTACTAAGGCATTTGACTGGGAAGAACACAGAGCACAGCATGCAATAAGACATGCAAATGTTCTTGATGAGGTTGCTAAGCATACAGATATTGCGGGTTCATTTGGATGGTGTATGTTCGACTATAATACACATAAAGACTTTGGAAGCGGCGACCGTATCTGCTATCATGGAGTTATGGATATGTTCAGAAATCCTAAGATGGCTGCAGCTATTTATGAAAGTCAGCAGGAGGATACTCCTGTATTAGAGCTTTCATCTTCAATGGATATAGGTGAGCATCCGGGATGCAATCGTGGCATTGTATGGATATTTTCAAATGCTGACAGTGTTAAGATGTATAAAAATGGGGTGTTTATCAAGGAATATACTGCTTCTGACTCACCATATAAGTATATAAAACATCCTCCTATCATGATAGATGATTACATCGGAGATATGCTTGAAAAGAACGAGAATATGTCTCATCGTCAGGCGGAAGATGTAAAGGCATTATTAAATGAAGTATCAAAAGTCGGATTATACGGAATGTCTAAGCTTATGTATGCAAAAGCCGGAAAGTTGATGGTTATGTATCATATGCAGATGGACGACGCTGTGCAATTATACAACAAGTATATCGGTGACTGGGGCGGAGAAGCTATAGTATATACTTTTGAGGCCATAAAGAACGGTGAGGTTGTAAAAACTTTGACAAAACAGTCAATGACAAGGTTTGTTCTTGATGCTAAGATAAGTAAAGAGACATTGGTCGAGGAAAACAGTTATGATGTTGCTGCAGTAAGAATTATGGCAAAAGATGAATATGGCAATGTACTTCCATTCTTCAACGATCCGGTAAGCTTTAAAGTGGATGGAGACATAGAACTTATTGGACCTTCAGTTGTAGCTTTGCAGGGAGGTATGGGTGGAACTTATATTAAGACCACCGGTAAGAAAGGCAAAGGAACACTTACAATTTCGTGTGCACAGGTTGAAGACGTTGTAATTGAGGTGAGCGTGGAAAATTAAGTGAGGGTACAAGGTAATTAATCATGAATTACATTTTTTGATAGATGATAGATAATTAAAGCCTTCCCCTCAAGGGGAAGGCTAAAAGGATTATATTAAATTAAGACCTTCTCCTTGTGGACAGGACTGAATACAGGAAAGAGAGGAGTTACAATGAATCTGACAGGTAAAGAAAAAATATCCTACGGTCTAGGCGCAGTGGGAAAAGATATGGTTTATATGCTATCGGCAAGCTATATTTTGTATTATTTTCAGGATGTACTTGGAGTAAGTGCGGTTGCAATGGGAATTATACTGCTTGCTGCACGTATCTTTGACGCATTTAACGATCCTATAATGGGAGTAGTGGTTGCCAAGACTCATACAAAATTTGGTAAATTTCGACCATGGCTGATGATCGGAACGATAACTAATGCTGTTATTCTGTTTATCATGTTTGCGGCACCTCCGACGATGGACAGTAAAGGCCTTACGGCATATGCGGCAGTGTTCTATATTCTCTGGGGTGTAACTTATACCATGATGGATATACCATACTGGTCAATGATTCCTGCATTTACAGAAGGAGGTAAGGAGAGAGAAGGGCTTACGACTCTTGCCCGTTCCTGTGCAGGTGTTGGTTCGGCCTTGGTTACCATTTTCACAATGATTCTGGTCAACAATATTGGTTCGGCTATTGCCGGAGCAGATGCAACTGCCAAGGAGATCGAGATTGCCGGTTTTAAATGGTTTGCACTTATTATTGCAGTATTGTTTGTTGTATTTATCACTATTACCTGTCTCAATATTAAGGAGAAGTCTACGGTTGACATGGAATCTCCAAGTGTTGGTCAGATGTTTTCTGCACTGCTTTCAAATGATCAGGCAATGACCGTGGTTATAGCAATCGTGCTTATCAATACATCAATCTATATTACTTCAAACCTTGTTATTTATTTCTTTAAATATGATTTCGGAGGTACGGGATGGTTTAACAGCTATACTTTGTTTAACACTTTTGGTGGCGGTATTCAGATAATTTCGATGATGTTATTCTATCCTTTGCTTAGAAAGAAGCTTAGCAACAATAAAATATTCTATGTTTGTCTTTCAAGTGCAATAATAGGCTATGCTGTACTTCTGGAAATCGCATTTACAAGTATGAGTTCTGTGTATATTCTGTTTATTCCGGGATTCTTTATTTTTGCAGCTAACGGTGTACTTCAGGTTCTCACGACAGTGTTTCTTGCAAATACCGTTGATTACGGACAGCTTAAGAACGGAAGACGTGATGAGTCGGTTATATTCTCCATGCAGACATTTGTTGTCAAGCTTGCATCGGGTGTTGCAGCATTTATCGCATCACTTTGTCTACAGCTTAATAACCTTTCTAATGCCAATACTACAGAGGCGGATAAGACAGTTGACTTTGCGAAAAATGTTGCAGAAAGTGCCAAGACCGGACTTCGTATGACAATGACGATCGTACCGATTGCAGGACTTTTCATAGCTATAATGGTATTTAAGAAGAAATTCATTCTTTCTGAGGAGAAGATGGAGGAGATTACGAAGAAGATTAAGAGTGCAGAGTAAAAATAACCGAGAGTATTATTGAAAAATATATACTTGACAGATTTATGTTTGTTATATATACTACGAAATCAGAGATAGCACGAATCTTATGAAATGGTTAGAAAATCTAATAATATCATTTCATGTTACCAGTTAACCCGGAATGAATAGGAGGACAGTATGAATAGTATTAATGAATTTAAGAATTTAATATTGGTTTGCAAGGATGAGGCTGTCCTTAATAATGTTAAACGTGGTTAATATTCTATTTTTTCAAGAATTATCCCAATTTTGATATAGCATTTGGATTACCGGCATCCTTGTTAGAGGATGCCTTTTTTATATAATAAGAAACTTCGTTTCTTATTATATAAAACGCTCCGCGGGATGCGCACCTCGCGGAGAAGAAGTTAATTGCTTTGCAATACCGCTCGGGCGCGAAAGAGTCGCAAGCGACTCTTTTTTATAAGAAACTTTGTTCTAAAAATAAGTAGCTGACGATAGTGTGATCAGGGGTTATATGCACCTATTTATTTTTGGAGTAAAAGAAAAAATGTATCCTCTTGAAATAGTTTTATAAAAGAAAAGAGGAAGATTATTTATGATTACAATATACGGTAAATATTCAAATGCAATAGTATATACTGTGGAAAATGAGCAGTATGCGATAGATCAATATGCAAGAAAACAATTACAGATGATATGCGATCACAAGAGTTCAGAAGGATCTATTATACGTGTAATGCCGGATGTTCATCCGGGCAAAGTTGGAACAATAGGACTTACCATGACGGTAGGAGATTCAATTATGCCAAGTCTTGTCGGTGTTGATATAGGATGTGGAATGACAATAGCAAAGGTAAAGACTAAAGGATTAGAGTTTCAGCAGTTAGATTCGGTGATCAGAGACAGTATTCCAATTGGTCCGAGAATAAGAGAAAAAGAGCATAAGTATGCTGAAAGAATTGATTTATCAGCGCTTAAATGTTACAAGAGTATCAATACCCGTAAAGCAATTCGTAGTATAGGAACTTTGGGTGGCGGTAATCATTTCATCGAACTTGATAAGGATGAAGAAGGATGCATATATCTGGTTATTCATTCCGGTAGCAGACATCTCGGAATGGAAGTGGCGGATTATTATCTGCGAGCCGGACAAAAAGAGAAGCAGATGAAAAAACAAGGATATGCTCCGTATGAGATGACTTGCCTTACTGATGATCTTAAAGAAGATTATCTTCATGACATAAAGGTTATGCAGAACTTTGCGTATCTTAACAGAGAGGCGATGATAGAATCCATAGTAAAAGGGATGAAATGGAAAGTTGATGAAAGCTTTACATGCATTCATAATTATGTGGATTTCAGTGATGCTGACATGCCCATTCTCAGAAAAGGAGCTATAAGTGCTAAAGATGGTGAGCGTGTGATTATTCCGATGAATATGCGTGATGGAGTCATTCTTGGAACGGGACTTGGAAATGAAAAGTGGAATTATTCTGCACCACATGGTTCAGGAAGAATATATAAGCGCAGCGAGGTTGCAGAACATCATACGGTTTCTGAATTTAAGAAGTCGATGGAGGGAATATATTCTGTCTGCATCAACAAGGATACCCTTGATGAATCACCGTTTGCTTACAGGGCACTTGATGATATTGCGGATGTAATAGGAGAAACGGTTAAGATTGAGAAGGTGATCAAACCTGTCTACAACTATAAGGCAGGTGGTAAGGCATGATTATACAGATAAGTTCAGGTCAGGGACCGAAAGAATGTGAACTTGCAGTGGGGAAATTGTTTTCCTCACTGCAGATAGAATTTCCTGATGTTGAGAAAATATATGATTACCCTTCAGGGGATAAGGATTGCTATAAGTCCATAATGTTTTCATCACATGAGGATCTTTCTATGTTAGAAGGTTCTGTTAAATGGATTTGTGTAAGTCCATTTAGACCACATCATAAAAGAAAGAATTGGTTTATAGATGTGAGTGTAATTCCTGAAGTTAAAGGAAATGAATATGGAAGATATCTTGATAACAGAGATGTTATTGTTGAAAGTTTTCATTGTGGTGGAAAAGGTGGTCAGAACGTTAATAAGGTAGAGACCGGAGTACGGTTGACTCATATACCGACAGGAATAGTAGTAACCTCAACCTCTGAGAGAAGTCAGCATATGAATAGAAATGATGCCATGAGAAAGCTTAAGGCTATATTGGCCAAGCGAGAGGAACAGAGTAAAAGTCTTCAGAAGAATAAGGCGTGGCAGGAACATACACAAATAGAGCGCGGTAATCCGGTGAGGGTGTATAAAGGGATGAGGTTCAAATTGGAAAAATGATATGAATAATTTGCTATTCTAAGTTTAGGTTTTGTGTTATTATTTATAGGAGTGTTTGCAAGTTTAAAGGTAAAAAAAAGTTGAAAAATAAGATGATTATATTTAGAGGGAGAGCAGATGAAAGAATACAAGAATTATATATTTGATTTATATGGAACGTTGGTAGATATTTGCACTAATGAGCATAAGCCGTCTCTTTGGAAATTGATGGCGGAATTCTATAATGTATTTGGATGCAGATGGAGTGGTAAGACTTTGTCAGATGCATTTTGGAAAATGGATGCAGAGGAGCGAGAGGTTGCCAGGAATAAAATGGGAGTTGATAATCCGGAGATTAAGCTTGAAAGGGTATTTGGAAGATTACTTTTTGAGGTGCAGGGTTGGGATTATGAACATAATTGTTCTGATACAGATAATATAGCTGCGACAAGAGTGAAGTATACTGTTTCAAGTTATAAATGCAGCATGAGAATAGCAGGAATATCGGTTAATGATCTGCGTGAGAGATATTCAACAGACAAGGAAGAGGTATTAAATATTGTGACGTCAAGTGACTGGTGTGTTGCTGTGCCTAATCTTTTCAGGGTGCATTCAAGAAAATTCATACGTCCGTATGCTAACACAATATCAACTCTTACTAAGCTTAAGGAACAGGGCAAGGGGATATATCTTTTATCCAATGCCCAACGCATATTTACTATGCCGGAAATAGAGATGACAGGTCTTCATTTATTGTTTGATAAGATGTATATTTCTTCTGATTGTGAAATTATGAAACCACAGAAGGAGTTTATGGAAAAACTGCTAGCAGAGGAGAAACTTGATATAAGTGAAACGGTAATGGTGGGTAATGAGTTGCGAAGTGATGTTATGGTGGCTTTGCGTTGCGGTGTTGACAGTATTTATCTTAATACATCTTCCTATACGAAGAATGAAATCAATAAAGAGTGGAAAACACTTATGAAAAAAGAAAATATATCTGGTGATTATGCTCCACATATTGTTATGTCGGGTGATATTGCAGAGATACTTAATTTTGACTGAAGATAAAATGGAGGGTGTGGTCATGAAGAAGATTCTTGTAACCGGTGGAACAGTATTTGTAAGCAGATACATAGCGGAATACTATGTGGCAAAGGGTTATGAAGTTTATGTGATTAACAGAAATACCAGAGAACAGTCGAAGGGTGTAACTCTTATTCAGTCTGATCGCCATGAACTTGGAGAAAAGTTGTCAGGATATCATTTTGATCTAGTAATTGATACAGGTTACACAGCTGAAGATGTGAATACTTTACTTGATGCTATTGAGAGTTATGATGACTATGTTCTTATAAGTTCAAGTGCGGTATATCCTGAGTATGAAACACAACCTTTTGAAGGAACGTCAAAAACAGATGTCAATAAATACTGGGGTATATATGGTACTAATAAGATAGAAGCGGAAAAAATATTGCTTAATAGTAATCCAAATGCTTATATTGTAAGACCGCCATACCTGTATGGTCCAATGAACAATGTGTATAGAGAGGCGTTTGTGTTTGACTGTGCGTTAGCTGACAGGAAGTTTTATCTGCCCCGTGATGGAGAGATGAAATTACAGTTCTTCCATGTGGGGGATCTATGCAGATTCATTGATATTCTAATGGGTGAGAAACCGTCACAGCACATTTTTAATGTGGGAAACAAGGAAGCGATATCTATACGCGAGTGGGCTAAGCTATGCTATCAGACGATAGGTGAAACTGCTGAGTTTGTAAATGTGTACGATGACATAGATCAGAGAAATTATTTTAGTTTCTATGATTATGAATATTATCTGGATGTTACCGGACAGGAGAAGCTTATGCCGGAGACAAAGCCTCTTTCTGATGGCCTGAAGGAGTCTTTTGAGTGGTACAAAAGTAATATGGATAAGGTGAATAAGAAGCCGTATTTTGAGTATATAGATAATAATTTGTAAAATAGTTTGTCAAGAGACAGGGAGATAGAGAATTGTCTCCTGTTTCCTGGAGAAATCGATATACAAAACGACTATGCATGGCCATGTTTGTAAAACAAAATGATTAATGAAATAACCTTGTAATACAGAATGTAAATAGATATAATAAGGTACAAAGAAAGATGTTTGGAGGTGATTTGTATGACATTAAAGCAGGAAGCCTATTCTATGATTGATTCACTGCCGGATGATGACAGTATTCAATTTTTTATTGATATGATAAAGCATTTTAATTCTGTTGTAAAAAAGAATGCAAAATTATCAGAAAAGTCCGATGAAATTTCGGAGAAAAGACAAGCGTTTCTTAGAATGGAGGAAATGAAAAAGACGAATCCATTTCCAAAAAACTATGATTATGAAAAGGTTAGAGAGGAGGCTATGGGAGAAAAGTATGGTCGCTTTAATTGATGCTAATGTTGTTTTAAATTATATTACTGATCGGGAAGATCCTTTTCGTATAGCCTCTAATAAAACTATGGATTTATGTTCTGGGAGCGATGTTGACGGATACATCGCTTTTCATTCTGTTTCAATTATCTGGTATTCCTTAAAGATTCCAAATGAAC
>CAMHMG010000021.1 GCA_946186175.1 uncultured Clostridia bacterium
ATTGAAAAGTGTATTTGAAAGGAGAAAGCGTATGAAACTAATATTTATTGGGGCGGATCATGAGGTTACCGGAAGTTGTCATTGTTTACAGGGAGCCGGCAAGAATATTCTTATAGATTGCGGAATGGAGCAGGGAGAGGATGTATACGAGAATCAAGAATTGCCGTTCAAGCCTTCGGATATTGACTACGTATTTTTGACACATGCGCATATAGATCATTCGGGACTTTTGCCACTAATATATGCTAGAGGCTTTCGTGGAAAGGTACTTACGACTAAGGCAACTACTGATTTATGTAACATTATGTTAAGAGACAGTGCTCATATTCAGGAATTTGAAGCTGAATGGCGTAACCGCAAAGCAAGACGTGCAGGAGAGGAAGAGTATGTACCTCTTTACAGCATGGATGATGCAATAGGCGTTATGGAACATTTTATTCCCTGCGAGTATGAAGAGCTGTTAGATGTATGCGATGGTATTAAGGTGCGTTTCTCGGATGTTGGTCATCTGCTTGGATCAGCGAGCATTGAGGTGTGGATTACAGAAGGAGATGTCACAAAGAAAATTGTATTTTCTGGAGATATTGGTAATACCAATCAACCAATCATAAAGGATCCTCAGTACTTGAAGGAAGCAGATTATGTGATTATGGAATCTACATATGGTGACAGAAACCATGAGGCGACACCCAATTATGAGGAGGAATTGGCTAAGATTATCAAAGAGACTTTTGACAGAGGCGGTAATCTGGTAATACCATCATTTGCTGTTGGAAGAACGCAGGAATTGTTGTATTTTATAAGAAAGATCAAACAGGACAATATGATTCCTGAATATGAAAATTTTGATGTATATGTTGATAGTCCGTTAGCGGTAGAAGCTACAAATATTTTTAATAGAAATGTTGAGAGTTGTTTTGATGAAGAGGCAATGGAGCTTGTTAGGCAGGGAATTAATCCGATATCATTTCTGGGACTTAAAACTTCTGTTACAAGCGATGAATCTAAGTCTATCAATTTCGATATGACACCTAAGGTAATTATCTCTGCATCGGGTATGTGTGAGGCCGGAAGAATAAGACATCATTTGAAACATAATCTTTGGAGAAAGGATAGTACTATTCTTTTTGTTGGATATCAGGCGCATGGAACACTTGGAAGAAGCTTGCTTGAAGGTGCACCAAGCGTTAAGCTCTTTGGTGAGCAGATAGATGTTCAGGCTAAGATTATGAAGCTTGATGGCATAAGCGGTCATGCTGATCAGGAAGGACTTCTTAAGTGGTTACATTCATTTGAACCAAAGCCTAAGGTATTTGTTGTTCATGGCGAGGATGCAGTGTGTGAACAGTTCAAGAATCTTATACAAAAGGAAGGATATGAGGCTGTGGCGCCATTCTCAGGAGGAGAATTTGATCTGATAGCTAATCAGCTTGTATTTGAAGGAGTAACTACTAAGAAGGTTAAGATCAGTCAGAAAGCATTCCGTGCACAGGCAATCTTTGATCGTCTCGTGGCTGCAGGTAACAGATTGCTTGTTGTTATTGCGCATAACAGGGGAGGAGCTAATAAAGATCTTATCAAATTCACAGACCAGATTAACAACCTCTGTGATCGCTGGGACAGATGATTGTGTTATGTCAACTAAGACGGCTGATAGGATGAGGAGTTGCGTTATGTAAACTGAGGTGGTTGCTAATCTGCAAAACATTATGCAAACTGCTTCGATTACTGATATGAAATGTATTATGTAAATGAATGGTCGGTCGATTTATATAAAAATGGCAGAACATATATGAGCATGTTCTGCCATTTCTAATATGATTATTTTGTTGTATTATCAAGATGATCTATTGGAAGATATATTGGAAGTCCGTCTTTATATTTGACAGCCGTTTCTCCTTCTATAAGGGGTTTCATATATTTGATAAGATTATCCGTGACATCATTGCCTGAGGAATTGATCCACTCTCTTGGAATTGGCTTATCTTTATTGGCTATTGAACTGATATCAGCAGTGTCTATTTCTGTTGTGTATGGATCGTCTGAAACACGTTTTATCACAAGCATGCATTTGGTATGTCCTTTTTCAGAAAAATCAACTGCCTTTTGTCCTAATTCAAAGGATTCATTTATATCGGTAAGAGATGCCTGATGCGACGCACATCTTTGAAGCACATTAAGCTCAACTGACCTTACTTTGATATCTATATTATTCTTTACAAGGTATTCAAGACTTTTTCCGGTGCCTGATAGCTGCTTATGGCCAAACTGATCGTTAGTTGCAGTGGTTGCACTTATGTATTGACCGTCTTTATCGCGGATCCCCTCTGAAACGGCAATAATAACATTGTTTCTGACAGTTAATTGTTGTTTGATGTCATTGATAAATGCTTCTTTGTCAAATGGAACTTCAGGGAAATATATTAAATGAGGAGAAGAATTATATTCATTTCTCGCAAGAGCAGCAGATGCGGTTAACCACCCTGCGTCACGTCCCATTATCTCAACAATTGTTACGCTGGGAACACTGTATATAAATGTATCATGAGATATTTCGAGCATTGATGTAGCAATATACTTAGCTGCAGAGCCGAATCCGGGAGTATGGTCTGTAAGACACAGATCGTTATCAATGGTTTTTGGGATACCTATAATTCGTATATCACTACCTATTTTCTCTCCGTAGTGACTAAGCTTTAGTGTAGTATCCATTGAATCATTTCCGCCTATATAGAAAAATGCGCCGATATTGTATTTTTCAAACTGCTCAAAGATAGTAAGATAAGGTTTTTCATCGTCTTCATACTCGGGAAGCTTGTGGCGGCATGAGCCAAGATACATGGCAGGACTAACTTTAAGAGTGTCTATGAAATCTGAATTATCAGTTGCTTTCTTTGTTAGATCAATAAGATTATCATTTAATATACCAAGAATTCCGTATATTGAACCATAAACTTTATCATAATAGTTGTTATTAAGTGCAGCAGATATCACACCGGCTAGAGAGGCGTTAATTGCTACAGTTGGGCCTCCGGATTGGGCCACTACAATGTTTTTGCCAGACATAGTATATCCTCCGATTTGTAATAATTATAAAAATATATTTGAACACAACTTATATATCATACTTGAAAAGGAATTACAAGAAGTACATTAAATAATGAAAAAAATTGTTAAAAATAAGCATTTTTTTCTTGTATTTTATGTAAAGTTAGTGTATAATTTCATTATACAAAAGAAAAGATAATATTGTAGAACTTCTGAGGTGTTCGATAATTCTTGCTATTTTGAACCTACATTTATTTTTATGGGAGATCGATATTTTTAAGTGGATGTCATGCCTGCTTCGACTGGACGGCAGAAGCTTATTTGGGATTACCCACCTAGCGTGGCTAGGACTCAAAAGGTAGGAACCGGCACACTCGGTTGTTCTACTTTATTTTGTAACTATACATAAGAATTATAAGACACTCAAGACGAGGAGCAGCATTAGACAGGTAGTCCGGATGCTGCTTTAGCTTTGTTTACATAATGTTTAAAGGATAAACGATTATAATATAATGGAAGGACAGGCAGTTATGCGTAGAGGAATTAAGAAGCCATCCGGTGCAACAGGCCATAAGAAAAGGCATGTTGGATTGCTCGTATTCCTAGTGATATGTGTGGTTTTGGGAATTACCGGTGGCGCGCTTATTAAATTTGGCTTTTTTAAAAAAATGATATCACAGAGATATATGTCTACAGATGAAGCTAACAGGTTAATAAGTTATCTGGGTTTGAGTGACTATGAGTACGCGGATAGCTGGGGATCATCATTTACAGTCGGTGATACCAAAAAGCTGATCGCTGCATCTAAAGTCGATCCTAATAAGTTTGAAGGTGGAATGCCTGATTCACCGGAATTTATGCCAATAACCCGTGAAAAGTTTGAATCGTATTATGAAACTCTTATCAAGGAATTAGAGATTGACAGGTTATCTAAGAAAAGCGTTTATGTTTTTGGAATAGATGAATCCGGGGATGTTGAGCTTAATGGGGCAGTATATGAGTTGATCAATACCACTGCCGGTGATTGTTATGTGGAGAAAAAATATGGTTTTCCAAGAGAGTATATCGGTAAGAATGTAAGCGTGTATATTTCTAATAATGAGATAATACTTTGCATGGGAGAGAGTAATGAGGAGGTTTTGATCAAGAATGCATTTGTCACAGATATAGCTGACGATAATGGCGTAAGGGTCATGCATTCGTATATTAATTCAGATAGATATGATTTCCCGGTTGAGAAATCTTATAATGGAGCTGTTCCAGAGAAAGGTTATCTTTGTGACATTAAGATGACTAATAATGGTGTTGTTGGGACTGAGGATCACAGTAACGAATTAGTTGATGTCAAAGTAGAATCTTATAGTGACGGTCTGTTATATGTTGAGGGTTCAGATGACCCGTTATATATCTCAGAGAATTTTAATGTATATAAGTTAAATGGAACATTTAAAGCAGCAAGATCTGCAGGAATTTTGATTGGATATGATAAAGTATCACTTTATTTGAAGGAAAACATGGTTGAGGCGGCATTGCTTAATGAGGATATCCATACACGTAACATTAGGGTCCTTATCAGTAATACCGACTATTCAAGTTATTATAATGGGCAGGTTGCAATTACTTCTGATACTGATTTTACAATTTCATATGGTGATAAAGTTGAAGAGCATTCTGCAGGAGACAAGGTACTTTTCAGTAACGGAAGTGAACAGTTAAAGAATGGTCCGGCAAAGATTGTTTCAAAGGAAGAAGAAGGAAGAATTACAATTTCATCGATAGAACGGAAGTGTGGGACGCCTTCATACAGAGGTACTATTGAATTGTCCAGAGACGATAAAGGAGTAATTATAATAAATGATCTCCCTGTGGAACAATATTTATATGGAGTAGTGCCAAGTGAAATGCCGTCGTCTTATGATTTGGAGGCGTTAAAGGCACAGGCGATATGTGCAAGGGCTTATGCATTTAGACAGATGCAGAGTGATAATTATGCTCAGTATGGTGCACATTTAGATGATAGTATAGCCTGTCAGGTATATAATAATGTTTTGGAAGATGAAAGAACTATATTTGCGGTAGATGATACTTACGGCGTAGTTCCCACCTATAATAATTCTATTATTGAGGCGTTTTTCTTCTCGACATCATGTGGAACGACCAGTAATAACAGTTCTGTGTGGGGCGGTGATCAGGAACCATATCTTTTGGATGCCAGGCAAACGGACATCAATGATTTTGCAGATTTATCTGATGAAAAGAAATTTGTCGATTTTATCAATAGCGAAGATACAGAAGAATATATAGAACATGATGAGCCTTTCTTTAGATGGAGTGTTAAATATACTGATAAAGAGATGACAGATACTATCAATGCTCATCTGTATGAAAGAATACAGGCTATGCCGGAATACATACTGGCAAAGAATTCTTCCGGAGAATTTGAAAAAAAGAATATCAACTCGATTGGAAAAATAAAAAGTATAGAGGTGACAAAACGAGGGGATAGTGGTATTATTGAGGAGTTAATTATAACTGGTTCATCGGAAACTATCTTAGTTAAAGGACAGACTAATGCAAGAAGTTTGCTTTGTCCTGATAAAGTATCGATTAGAAAGCAGGATGGTTCTACGCTTACAGGATGGAATACACTTCCAAGTGCATATTATTACATCGATCCTAGTATAGGATTTACTATCAAAGGCGGCGGATTTGGACATGGAGTAGGCATGAGTCAAAATGGTGCTAATGACATGGCAAAACTAGGATATCTTGCCACAGATATTATTTCTCATTACTATATTGGAGTAGAACTCAAAGATATGTACAGTATGATGGGAAACTGATATAGGAGTATTATGGGTAAAAAAGGTTTTAGGTACAGACTCAAATTGTTGATGGCATTTGGTAATCGATTTTTTGATGCTGTTTTTGATAATTACACAGCGGCTTGTGCCGCGCAGGCAGCATTTTTTATGTTGTTATCTATTGTTCCTATGGCCTCTTTGGCTTTAGCTGTTACAACATACCTACCAATTTCTAAGGCCGATGTGTATAGCATAATAATGGGTGTTATTCCTCATGATCTTTCAAAATATGCAGAAGGAATTATCAATGATCTATATGATAGAGCAAGCTCTACAGTCATTTCTTTAGCAGCGATTACCATGCTATGGTCATCATCAACAGGGATAGCTTCTTTGATGGATGGCTTTAATTCAATGTACAAGATACGAAACGAGAACAGATATTGGAAGTTTCGTCCTATAGCCATTGTATATACTATAATTTTTATTGTTATTTTAGTAGCAATCACAACATTTTATATCTTTGTCAGTCATTATTATCAATCATATATCAAGAAGGCCTTTGCCATCGGTTCAACCTTGAGACATGTTTTCTTATTTATTCGTTATCTTATGGGTTGGCTGTTATATTACTTCTTCATACTAATGTTGTATGTTGTCTTACCAGGTGGTTTTGGAATACCTATGGGAAAAGAAGAGCACATTAACTTATCAAAGAGAGTGAAGTCACAGATGCCGGGTGCTGCATTTACATCAGTTGCATGGCTGGCTATCTCAAGACTTGTTATGGTGTATGTTGATTTCTTCCCTAACATTTCAATAATGTATGGGTCACTTGCGGGTATTGTAATAATTATGTTGTGGTTGTATTTTTGTATGTATTTCCTGTTGATTGGAGCAATGTTTAATTATTTCTATTCAAAGGGATACTTGACACGAGTCAAAAAAATGTTAAAATAAGCAAATGAGCCATGCGGTGTTTGTGCTTGCACAAAACAACATATGGCGAATGCTATTATCGAGACGAAGTCGAGATGAGATGCATAATAAAAAAACAAGCGACTGCGAAGCAGGCATTTGTTTTTTTATTATGCATCTCAACGAGAAAACTCATCTGCGAAGCAGATGTAGGAGCATCGGAGATGCGGGTTTTCGAGGTGAAGAAAAACTCAGAAGTCGAGATGAGATGCATAAATAAATTAATATTATAGACTATGATGGTGCAAAAGAATACAGATATCCTTCAGAGAAAAGAAGTCGTGGGCTGAGAGCTTCTTTAGGCAATTTCGTATTTTAATTTCACACCGGAGTCTTCAAAACTGAAATCTTTAATATTTCACAAATCATTACAGCTGATAATGTATGTATTGTAAGATAGGGTGTGTAGGTTTTGACGTGTAATGAACGTTATATCATTAATGAGAGTCAGACGAAAAGATTATATATACTTATTTTTATCTGGAATTAGGGTGGTACCGCGAGCAGTCTCGTCCCTTTAGGGATAGGCTGCTCTTTCTTGTGCATGGCAACGAAATCAAAAATAAAATAAAGGAGATAAATTATGAGAGAGAAATTGGAATCTATTAAAGCAGAAGCACTTTCGAAGATTGAAAATGCAGGTAATCTTGACAATCTCAATGATATCAAGGTGGCTGTGCTTGGAAAGAAGGGTGAGCTCACTGCTGTTCTTAAGTCAATGAAGGACGTTGCACCGGAGGACAGACCTAAGGTAGGGCAGATGGTTAATGAAGCAAGGGCTGCGATAGAGGCTCGTTTAGAAGAAGAGCGCACCAAACTTCAAAGACAGTTAAGAACAGAGAAAATGAAGAGAGAGACTATAGATGTCACTCTTCCGGGAAGAAGACCTATGAGAGGTCATAGACATCCTAATCAGACAGCTTTAGAGGATCTTGAAAGAGTATTTATCGGAATGGGATATGAGGTTGTTGATGGTCCTGAAGTTGAGTATGACAGATATAATTTTGAGCTTTTAAATATTCCCGCAGATCATCCGGCGAAAGATGAGCAGGATACATTCTATATTACAAAGGATATATTATTAAGAACCCAGACATCTCCTGTACAGGCCAGAGTTATGGAGAAGGGCAAGCTTCCTATTCGGATGATTTCACCGGGACGTGTATTTAGAGCTGATGAGGTTGATGCTACACATTCACCATCATTCCATCAGTTAGAGGGTCTTGTAATAGATAAGGGAATCACTTTTGCGGATCTTAAGGGCACTCTTGAACAGTTCGCACAGGAATTCTTCGGTAAGAAGACAAAGGTCAAATTCAGACCACATCATTTCCCATTTACAGAGCCGTCAGCGGAGGTTGACATAACATGCTTTAAGTGTGGTGGCAAGGGATGCCGTATGTGTAAGGGCAGCGGTTGGATAGAGATACTTGGTTGTGGTATGGTTCATCCTAACGTACTTGATATGTGCGGAATAGATAAGAATGAATATCAGGGCTTCGCATTTGGTATAGGATTAGAGCGTGTAACGTTGCTTAAATACGAGATAGATGATATGCGCTTATTATATGAAAATGACACCCGATTCTTGAATCAATTTTAGCCCCGCAAAAGAAAAACAAGCAGCTGCGAAGCAGATATTTGTTTTTCTTGGGGGCTAAACGAGCAAGCAGTCTGCGAAGCAGACAGTAGAGCCTCGAAGAGGCAAGCTTGCGAGTGTAACCGTGCGCAAGAACAGAGCAGTCTGTCGAAGACAGACAGTAGAGCCACGAAGGGGCAAGCTTGCGAGTGTAACCGTGCGCAAGAACAGAGCAGTCTGTCGAAGACAGACAGTAGAGCCACGAAGAGGCAAGCTTGCGAGTGTAATTTATTATTTGGATAAATAGAAAGGAATATAGATTATGAATACACCAATTTCTTGGATAAAAGCCTATGTACCTGACCTTGATGTGGAGGTGCAGGAATTTGTAGATAAAATGACATTATCCGGTTCACATGTGGAAGGATTTGAACAGAAAGATAAGAACCTTAAAAATATTGTAGTAGGAAAAATTGAAAGCATTGAGAAACATCCGGATGCAGACAAGCTTGTTGTTTGTCAGGTGGATGTCGGAAAAGAAAAGCTCCAGATTGTAACCGGTGCGAAAAATGTGAAGGTTGGAGATATGATTCCGCTTGTACTCGATGGTGGTAAGGTTGCGGCTGCTCACGGTGATGACAAGGAATATCCTGATGGAATTGATATCAAGAAGGGTAAGCTTCGTGGTGTTGAGAGTAACGGAATGATGTGCGGTATTGAAGAACTTGGTTCGTCAAGAGATTTCTATCCTGAGGCACCTGAGGATGGAGTTTACGTATTCCCGGAGGATTCGGGCGTTAAACCGGGTGATGATGCAGTTCACGCATTAGGACTTGATGATACTATAGTTGAGTATGAGATCACCTCTAACAGAGTTGACTGTTTCTCTATGATCGGTATGGCAAGAGAGGTTGCTGCTACATTTAACGAGGAGTTTCATGCTCCTGAAATCAAAAAGACTGGTAATGATAAAGATGTTAATGATTTCATTAATGTGACGGTTGAGGATACAGAACTTTGCAAACGTTACTGTGCAAGAGTGGTTGAGAATATCAAGATCGGACCTAGTCCTAAGTGGATGCAGGATAGACTTCGTGCAATGGGAATCCGTTCAATCAATAATTTGGTTGACATAACTAATTATGTCATGGAAGAATACGGTCAGCCTATGCATGCTTTTGATCTATCAACCATTGCAGGAAACGAGATAATTGTTAAGCGTGCCAAAGATGGAGATAAGTTTGTTACTCTTGACGGACAGGAGAGAAACTTAGACTCAGATGTCCTTATGATAAATGATGGAGAGAAACCTGTGGCAATTGCCGGTATTATGGGTGGAGAGAACTCCATGATCACAGATCAGGTTAAGACAGTTCTTTTCGAGTCGGCTTGTTTTGACGGGACTAATATCAGACTTTCATCAAAGAGAATTGGTCTTCAGACAGATTCATCATTTAAATTCACAAAGGGACTCGATCCGAACAATGCAATAGATGCTATTAATCGTGCATGCCAATTGGTTGAAGAAATGGGATGCGGTGACGTCGTTGGCGGAGTGGTTGATGTATATCCTAATCCTGTTAAGGAGAAGGTTCTTCCTTTCGAGCCTGAAAGATATAATGGACTTCTTGGTACTGATATTGCTAAGGAAGATATGCTTAAGATATTTAAGAAGTTAGAGCTTCAATATAATGAGGCAGATAATACACTTACAGTTCCTACTTTCCGCCAGGATCTTGGATGTATGGCTGATCTTGCTGAGGAAGTAGCAAGATTTTACGGATATGATAATATTCCGGTTTCACTCCCTAAGGGTGAGGCAACTGTAGGTAAGAAACCATTTAATCAAATGGTTGATGATGTGGCAAGGGAGATATGTGAGAGAAACGGATTCTCAGGTGGAATGACATATTCATTTGAAAGTCCTAAAGTGTTTGATAAATTATTGCTTCCGGAGGATGCAAAAGAGAGACAGGCAATTGTTATCAGCAATCCTTTGGGTGAGGATTTTTCAATTATGAGAACAGTATCTCTTAACGGAATGCTTACATCGCTCGCAACTAACTATAACAGAAGAAATAAGGTGGCAAGACTTTACGAGCTTGGAAACATTTATCTTCCTAAGGCTCTTCCTCTTACAGAGCTTCCTGAGGAGAAAATGAGACTTACACTTGGAATGTATGGTGAAGGCGATTTCTTCGACTTAAAGGGAGTTGTTTTTGAACTCTTTGAAAAGCTTGGAGTGGCAGGTGCTGAGTGTGAGCCATGTAACGATATTCCATATCTTCATCCGGGACGTCAGGCTAAGATTATGAAGGGTAAGTTAGATCTCGGTTTCTTGGGACAGATTCATCCTGAAGTCGGTGATAATTATAACTTAAAGACAGATGCGTATGTTGCAGTGCTTAATATGGAAGTGCTTACAATGATTGCTTCATTTGATCGCAAGTATGAGGGTATTGCTAAGTTTCCTGCAAGTACCAGAGATCTTTCAATGATCATGGATAAGGAAATGTTCGTTGGTCAGATTGAGCATGTTATCACTAAGAATGCAGGTAAGATATTAGAGAGCTGTGAGTTATTCGATGTATATGAAGGCGAGCAGGTTGGAGAGGGCAAGAAGTCTGTTGCATTCTCACTTATCTTCCGTGCAAAGGACAGAAATCTTGAGTCTGCAGAAGTTGACAAGGCTGTTGACAAAGTACTCGCAGCCCTCAAAGATTTGGGAATTGAACTTAGAAGCTGATCTTTATATTTGGTTTAAAGGGATTATAGGAGTAAACGCTTATGGCATTTATGGCAATGACTGTAGCATTTGTTTTTGTAATAGCAGTTGCAACAGGTCTTTTTATTCTTCTGTTAGGAATCATTTTCGATATCAGATGGAAACTTAAAGCACGCAAGCAGGAGAGTGTGTCTAAAGTCTTTAAAGGATTTGCGATAGTATTAACTGTATGGGGAATTATTCAGGGAATAGGTCCGATTGCGGTTGTAGGAGCTTTAAGTCTCCAAGACAAGATGAAGCATCGTGCGGAAATATCAGATCTTCCGGATGATTCGATCATTTATCTGCATGATGCAAATGGCATTGATGACAGTTTTGATTTTAAAGGAGTTCATTTTGTAAGTGATAGTGAACTTCACCCACAGGTTTCTCATAAGAACCATAAAACCCAAAAGGTTGGTGCTATCGTGCTTGATAGCGGGGATCATTACATAATAGATAAGATTGAAAATGGACTTGATGCTGATATTTTTCAGACAGGTACAATATACGATCCATATGTTCCTGAAGCAAAATTGTCTGAGATAAATGATTATTACCATAACAAAGCGCCTCTTTACTGCGAGGTTATAAAGGATTTTGAATCTTCAGAGGATATTTGTATAGAGGATATTGATTCCGACAGGATCAGAAAGATAAGGGACAGCATCCTGACGCCCGGTTTGAAATCTTATTCTGATATAAACAGCTATGATGCATATTTATTTTTCTATCCCTTTGATGATATGGAGTGTATTGATTTTTCGTGTAAGGAAACAGATCAGGGGTTTGTTGTAGAATATTTGGGTGATGCTAAGATTATACCCGAGGATGATGCCGATTACTTACGCTCACTGATTAAATGATCATTTTACTTGTAACGCTGTTACCAGGTTTTTTGTGTATGATGCTTGTTATCGGGGCACACTATTGATGAAAAAAGGAGAGGTGAAAATGGTAAAACATATTATACTTTGGCAGTTGAAGGATGAACTAACAGATGAAGAAAAAGATAAGGTTAAGGCAGGTATTAAGAACGGCTTAGAAGGGCTTGCCGGAAAGATACCGGGACTTATCGACATTCATGTTCAGACAGAGAGTCTTGCTTCTTCGAATGCAGATGTAATGCTTGATTCATCATTTGAGGATGAGGAGTCACTTAAGGGTTATGCTGTTCATCCTGAACATGTTGCAGTTGCAGACAGTGCTGTAAGACCTTATACCAAAACAAGAGTCTGCATTGATTATGAGAACTAAGCAATAGAGAGGAATTGTCAAAATGCAGTTATCTGATTTTAACTATGATCTGCCGGAAGAGTTAATCGCTCAGGATCCTCTTAAGAAGAGAAGTGATTCGCGGCTTATGGTGGTCGGCAAAGAAGATGGTTCGATTGAACATAAACATTTTTACGATATTATAGATTATGTTAACCCGGGCGATTGCCTGGTTGTAAATGATACAAAAGTTATACCGGCGCGTCTTATGGGTGTCAAAGAGGATACCGGCGCATCTATAGAAGTGCTTCTGCTAAAACGCAGAGAAGAAAAAGTGTGGGAAACTCTTGTAAAACCCGGAAAGAAAGCAAGGGTAGGAGCAAGAATATCATTTGGTGAGGGTCTTCTTGTTGGTGAAGTTATCGATATCGTAGAGGAGGGGAACCGCCTTATTCGTTTTGAGTACGATGGAATATGGGAGGAGCTTCTTGATAAACTGGGGCAGATGCCTTTGCCTCCGTATATTACTCATAAATTGGAGGATAGAAACAGATATCAGACCGTTTATGCAAAGAACGACGGATCAGCGGCTGCACCCACGGCGGGACTGCATTTTACTAAAGAGTTGTTAAAACAGCTTGAGGATAAAGGTGTGGTGATAGCTCATGTCACACTTCATGTCGGACTTGGTACATTTCGTCCGGTAAAGGTGGATAATATCTTAGAACATCATATGCATTCTGAGTTCTATGTTGTAGAACAGGAAGAGGCTGACAAGATTAATGTTGCGAAGGCTAAGGGCAGCAGAATTATATCTGTTGGAACTACAAGCACAAGAACTTTAGAGTCGGTTGCAGATGAGAATGGTGTTGTCAGAGCAGGCAGCGGATGGACAGATATCTTTATATATCCGGGTTACAAGTTTAAGGTGGTAGACTGCCTGATCACCAATTTCCATCTGCCGGAATCAACACTTCTCATGCTTGTGTCTGCATTTTCTTCAAGAGAGAATATGCTTCACGCCTATGAGGTGGCTGTAGAGGAGAGATACAGGTTCTTCTCCTTTGGAGATGCCATGTTTATACATTAATTGTCCTTGATAAATATGTTGATATATTCTGAAGATTTTGTTATATTGTAATTAGAAGTATACAGTTTGTTTATCAATATAGAGAGGAGGGATTTGTAAGAATATGCAGGAAGCTTCGAGAGTTATATTAGGACTTAGGGCTGCTGGATGGAGTGAGAAAGATATCAATGATTTTATCCTTTATATTGAGACCGGTGATGAACAGTATAAACCAAAGGCTGTAAAAGAAAAAGAATAGTGTATAACAATAAAAAGACGGTGAATACTTTGATAAGATTCATCGTCTTTCTTGTTCTCGAAAATGCTGTTTGATAGCGTTAAACAAATGCATTAAACGAAGTGTTAAATACAAACATTGAATTGAAATTATATTACCTGGCCAGATTATATAAATCATCGTAGAAATGAGGATATGATATATTAACGCACTCTGCACCGATAATTTCAGTATCACCGTCTGCTAAGCCGCCGGCAATAGCAAAACTCATGGCAATTCTATGGTCAAGCTTGGAATCTATTACAGCGCCATGAAGTGGTCTGCCGCCGTTAATTATCATTCCGTCTTCTGTAGGTTCAATGTCGCATCCCATTAACTTGAGATTAGTTGACATAACATCAATTCTGTTGGATTCTTTAACCTTTAATTCCTGGGCATCTTTGATTATTGTCGTTCCTTCCGCAAAGGCAGCCATTATTGCTATGATGGGGATCTCATCTATCAACTTCGGTATTATATCACCTTCTATAGTACAACCGTGTAAGGTGGTTGTTGAAACGGTAATATCTGCGACAGGCTCTCCGATATCGTTCTTTACGTTAGAATATTTGATGTCTGCGCCCATCATTTTACAAACTGTTAGTATTCCGTCTCTTGTTGGATTGATCCCTACATTTTTGATCGTTATTTCTGAATTAGGAGTTATCAGACCGGCCGCAATAAAGTATGCTGCAGAGGAAATGTCTCCCGGAATAAGTATTCGCTGCGCTTTTAGATCAATGCCCGGTCTGACTGTTACAGTCTTGCCTTGATTGGTGACGTTAATATCTGCTCCGAAGGATTCAAACATCAGCTCTGTATGATTTCTTGACAAAGCAGGCTCGGTGACGGTAGTAGCTCCTTCTGCATATAATCCTGCTAATAGAATTGCAGATTTCACCTGTGCTGAAGCAACAGGTGAGTTATAGGATATACCGTGAAGTTTCCCGCCATGTATTATGAAGGGAGCACATTTATCATTTGCAAGACATTCAAAGGAAGCTCCCATCTCGGTCAGTGGTGTGATTATTCTACCCATAGGACGCTTTCTTATTGAGGCATCACCATCTACTGTTGATGAGAATTGCTGGGCAGCCAATATACCGGACATAAGTCTTGTTGTTGTTCCACTGTTACCGACATCTAAGATGTTTCTAGGTGCTGATAAACCATGAAGTCCTTTCCCCTGTATTATGACGGTGTTAGTCTCTCTGTTGTTCTCTATATTGATCCCCATCTTCTCAAAACATGAAATAGATGAAAGACAGTCTGCACCCTGTAGGAAGCCTGACACTTCTGTTGTGCCTGTTGCCAGAGCGCCAAGCATAATGCTTCTGTGAGAGATGGATTTGTCTCCGGGAATATTGATTTCGCCATATAGATTAGATAAATGTGATATATTCATATTATTCCTTTCTGTAAAAATGTGATAATTGTAATTTTAAATGTGACTGCTGTACGATGTATAGTAATCATAGTGCGTTGCTAAGTGTAATAAACTGTTATAATTTAAGTGTTTGAAAAGGTTAAAAATGTGATTGATGATTATGGCTATATCATCTTTCATATATTTGATAATTTAAATTCTTTAACAGCTTGGCAGCATCATTTGCACTTTCTTTATCATAGAAGGACAATCGAAGAACTCCTTCATTGTCCTCTCTGTTATGAGTTATTCCGATGTTCTTAAGGTTGATTCCGGCATTACCAACATGCGATACCGCAGTGGCAAGGGCATTAGGTTCGTCAGGTATATCTAAATAAACGTCATAATTCATTCTGATTACACCGGTTGGATGATCCGGAACCGAATTTCTGTAATCCTTTGCGTGATCAAAGAAATCATATATACTCCCGGCATTTTCCGTCTCTATATAGGTGATCATGTCATTGATCTCATCATTGAATTGTCGAAGTCCTGTCACGACATTGTACGGATTACTTAACAGAATATGTTCCCAGACTACAGGGTTTGAAGAAGCAATTCTGGTTATGTCCTTAAAACCACCGGCAGCAAGCTGCTTTAATATTCCGCTTTCATCTTCTTTGCCTGCTACCAGATTGACAAGTGAGGAGGCGATAACATGAGGGATATGACTTATATACGCAGTGATCTCATCATGCTCTTCGGGACTGTATATTATAGGAATAGAGCCGAGATCCTCCAAAAAAGTTCTGAATTTATCGACTTTTTGCTCAGCTACTGTGGCAGAAGGAGTTACGAAATAATAGGCATTTTCGATGAGTCTGTCATTGGCCGCTTCAAATCCGCTGCGTTCAGACCCCACCATCGGGTGACCGCCAATGAAATAATCTTCAAGTTTATTATCGTTAATAGCCATATATATATCACTTTTAACACTCCCAACATCTGTCAGGATACAGTTGTCATGAATGATTCTCTTAATAATAGGAAGATATGCAATGTTGTAATGAACTGGAGCACATAAAAAAATATAGTCACAGTCCTTCATAGCTTCAATTGATGTGACTATCTTTGTGATCGTGTTATCCGATTGGGCAAGAGACAAAGCCTGCTGATCAACATCAAATCCTAATATTTCCGTGTTAGGCATAACTCTTCTTATTGATTTGGCTATGGATCCTCCGATAAGACCAAGACCAATGAAGCCGATGCACAATTGATTGTTATCCATTATGGTATCCCCCCTGCAACTAATGTGTGGCAAAGATCTTTTTGACATACATGTCATTTAGAAAGTTATGACACACCTAATATATTTTATACATTGTAATATGATGAACCTTTTGTGTCAACACTTTAAATCGGTGAAGTGTAACAAGGAGATTATTTCATCCTGAGAAAGTCGGATGCTTTTACCGGTTGAAAGATCGTCAGGAATTGTTAGTCCTCCGAAAGAAATTCGTCTTAAGTACAGGACATTTTTATCTACAGCTTTGAACATTCTTTTGACCTGGTGGTATTTTCCTTCCTGTATTGTAATCAGCACGAAACATAATTGCGAATGCTCATTTATGACACTGATACCATTATTTCCGGATATCATTGGAAATAATTTGTTAAAGTATTCTGATTCAATGTTCAATGGGCAGTCTAACACCTTGACTACAGCCGGGAGTGCAGTAAATGGGTCGCTGTCGGATATCTTAATTCCTTCCGACAAACGAGCTATATCGCTTTCGACAAGTTTATTATCTAAAACAGCATAATATGTTTTGTCTACGTGGTACTTAGATGACAATAGTTTATGATTCATTTCTCCATCATTAGTAATAAGAAGCAAGCCTTCAGTATCCTTATCAAGTCTGCCGACCGGAACAAGATCTTTTCGGGTTGAATTAATTAAGGACATTACTGTGGGATGGAGATTATCTTTTCTGGCAGTAACATATCCGGCGGGTTTATTTAAGAGGTAGTATTCGTATTGGGATAAGTAAATAATATTGCCCTTATATGTAATAATATCCTCATCCGGTGATACTTTCTGTTCCGGAGAGGTGGATATTACCCCGTTTATTGTAATTGATTTCTGTTTTATTATACTTTTTACCTGCGAGCGTGTTCCGATACCTGCGTCCGCAAGATACTTATCTAATCTGATTTTTGACATTTATTAACTCCTATGTCGAATAAAATTGTATTTTTTTAGGTACAATATTGTATAGAATGTTGATATTGTGCACAAAATTGTAATGTTATCTTAACATATTCAACTATAAAATAACATAATTTTTGAAGAAAAAGAATGAAAAGCATGAAAAATGGGCATTTTATGAAAAATAGCGAAAACTTGACATCTGATTTGTTAAGTGATATATTACGACTTGTAACAAGTTTGTAACATTTTCAGATGTGGTTTCAAATTGGAGGAAATTATTATGCGTCATAACCGTAGAGCTGTGATGGCTGAACACTACAAACTTTATTTAAAAAAGAATGTTTTTAATGGCAAATATTTTGTAAGAAATATGCAGGTTGTATTCTGTGCACTTATTGTAGGCGTACTGCTTTGTACGGTTGTTATACTCTCAGGTAATAAGGATAACAACAGAAATACAGCTGATTCTAATAAGAAGATCAATGTTAAAGAAGCGTTGTTTGGTAATAATGAAGTCACAGAGGCTAATATTACTGCAACAACAGAGGCTGTTAAGGCTGTAGCCGGTGAGGTTAATACTGAAGAAGAGGCAATTGCTTCTAATATAGAGACAAACGAGGAAGGGGCAGCAGCTTCCGGTACATCAGAAGAAGTTATAGATGGAATTGTAGCGTCAGAGATGGCACCTGCCGGAGTGACTATTAATAATGATAGCGACAACAATGATGAGAATAAAGCTGTAGTTAATGATACTATACAGACCGCTGACAATGACAATACAGTGGGTTCCGGTAATACGGCAGGTACTGAGGAAACAGCTGATACAACTGATAGCAAAGCAGCTGATAATACTGAGAAAAGTGAGTTTGACAATCGTTGTATTGCTAATGTAGATGAAACATTGAATGTCAGAAAAGAGCCGGATGCGGATTCTGAGTTTGTCGGTTCTATGACGAAGGGCTCAATTGCTACAGTTGAAGGTAAAGAAGGCGATTGGACTAAGATAAAATCAGGTGATGTAGAGGGCTATGTGCTTACTGAGTTTATTTTAACAGGTAAGGTTGCAGAGGCATTTTCCAAAGATTATGTGACTTTGCAAGGTACAGCTTTAGAGGATGGTCTTAATATTCGTAAGGAGCGTTCCACAGAATCAGATATTCTTAAGGTTCTTGATAAAGGTGATAATGTATCGGTTGTAGAGGATTCGGAAGCAGAAACAGATACTGAAAAGGAAAACAACACAACAGAGAGTGTTACAGAAAATACTGAAGGGAATCAGACAGAAGAGAACCGGACAGACGAGATTAAGACCGAAGAGAAAGCATCAGAGAACACACAGGCAAAGGATATCAAATGGCTGACAGTAATGTTAGATGATGGTCAGGTTGGATATGTTTCAGAAGAATATGTAGAGGTTGAGAAGTTATATACACTTGCTGTATCAGCCGAAGAGCTTCAGAGAAGAGAAGAGGAAAGATTAGCAGCAGAGAGAGCGGCTGAGGAAGCAAGACTTGCACAGGAGCAGGCAGCCGAGCGAGCAGCACAGCAGACAGCATCTGCATCAACTTCAACTACATCAGCTTCATCTAATGATAGCGGTTCATCAAGTTATCAGGGAGCCAAGACAACACCGGTCACTGCTACAGCGTCAGGTGAGTCGTTAGGAGAGTTCTATATTACAGCATATTGCGGATGCAGTAAGTGTAGCGGTGGTCATAATAAAACTGCAAGCGGAACAACACCAACTCAGGGTAGAACTATTGCGGCAGATACCAGTGTACTTCCTTTTGGTACACAGGTTGTGATCGATGGTGTTGTATATACTGTTGAGGATAGAGGAAGCGGAGTTTGTGGTAATCATATAGATATATTCTTTGCAACTCATGAAG
>CAMHMG010000022.1 GCA_946186175.1 uncultured Clostridia bacterium
GATTATTTGTATTTCAATCATATTTGAAAAAATGGGATGTAGGTTTAGGGAAATTTTTTTATGTGGTAAAAATAATATGATTGTGGTACACTTACAGTAGAAGAAACTATATTGATGAAACGATTTCTTTCTTCTCATACATCAGGAGGATTTATATATGGGATTGATAGATACAGAGCGCAAATGAAAGTTATCAAGCATCAGACAGAGAAAAATGTCGGTTATATAATATCTGAATCACCGAAAACAACAATAGATAAAGACACAGCAATGTTTTTAAAGAATGTAACTAATTTGAAAATCGTCATTGAAGAAAAGGATGGTGAGGTTGAATACGGATTTGCAAAAACACTTTTTATGCTGTATTGCATGATAAAGTGTTTTTGTATTATTGTAGCAGATAAGTTGGTTAGTTGGAAATAATGATAGGGAAGGTATTTGAGATTGAAATACCTTCCCTGTTATACTTATATTGAGAAATGCATATCTTAATAGACTGTATAGTGTGTTTTTTATTGAATTTGTGGTGATTTGTTATGGATTAAAGGTCCCAATTATGTTATATTGTTGAAAAGAAATGAAGATTTGCGGGAGGTGAGCCTGTGGGGAAATATCTTAATCCGGGATGCATGAAATTTCAACAAGTATTGAATTCAGAAATATATGTGGATAAGACAGAGATGGTATCTTATATAAACTCTATTATTAATACAGAACAACGCTATGTATGTGTATCACGTCCACGCCGCTTTGGCAAGACTATAGCTGCTAACATGCTTGCTGCTTACTATGGCAGGGGTGACAGCAGGGCGGTTTTTGCTGACAGGCTGATAGCAGGGCATGATAACTGGGATAAGTATATCAATCATTTTGATGTGGTCAGGGTAGTAATGACAGACTATATCAAGGAGAACAAAGATGTCAGTGAGTCCCTTGAGAAAATGACGGAAAGAATACTGGAAGATCTGTCTGAGGAGTATCCTGATGTCAAATATGACCCTGATGATCTGTTCTATAGTATGGATAAGTTTTACAGAAAAAGTGGTATCCAGTTCGTTATTATTATAGATGAATGGGATGCTGTATTCCGTGCGTGCAAAGAGGATAAGAAAGGTCAGAAGCTCTATCTTGACTTTCTGCGAGACTGGCTTAAGGATCAGGAATTTGTTGCCCTTGCATATATGACAGGCATTCTTCCGATTAAGAAATATGGACAGCATTCGGCGCTTAACATGTTTGATGAATACTCGATCATATCACCTATGCAGCTTGCGCCTTATACCGGCTTTACCGAGGAAGAGGTCAAGGAGAAATGTAATGAATTCGGACGTGATTATGAAATAATCAAGGAATGGTATAACGGATATGATATTACAGATATAATACCGCCGGATCCTAATTATGAGTTGCAGAAAGCCATTGGTAAAGAAATTAGTCAAAAGCATTATTCAATATATAGTCCTTTGTCGGTGGTTAAAGCAATCTCTACCGGAATAATACAAAACTACTGGAATAAGACAGAGAACTATGAGGCATTAGCTGAATATATCAGGATGAACCTTGAAGGTCTCAAGGATTCCGTGGCTCTTCTTATGGAGGGTGGAAGAATCAAGGTCAATATATCAAAGTACCAGAATGATATGACATCATTTAATGGGAGCAATGATGTTCTTGTAATGTTGATACACCTTGGGTATCTTGGCTATGATGTGGAGAATAAGGAGGTTTTTATCCCCAACAATGAGATTCTTGATGAGTTCAAGACATCAACAGAATCAACAGAATGGATAGACACCTTTAAGTCCTTCAAGAAGTCTCAAGAGTTATTGAAGGCTACATGGAACATGGATGAAGAGAAGGTGGCAATGATACTTGAATGGTTTCATGACGAAGCGGAGAATAAGACATATAATTCCGAGGCGGCACTTTCCTATGCGATACAGATGGCATATTATGCCGGACAGAAGTATTATACTAATGTGCAGGAGTTAGATTCCGGAAAAGGCTATGTGGATCTGGTATATCTCCCATCGCCAAAGAACCCTGACAAGCCTGCACTTCTTATAGAGCTGAAATACAACAGATCTGTGACTACAGCGGCAGACCAGATAAGGAACAAGGAATATATGCAGAGGCTTGAACATTATAAGGGCAATATTCTGGTGATCGGTGTGAACTACGACAAGGAAGCTGATACGGAATCTGATGATTACAAGCATCATACCTGCAGGATAGAAAAGGCATGAGAAAATAGTTATGATAGGTTATGATAAAAACCAGAAGTTATGGCGAGTTATGATAAAATGATAAAGTTATGATGAGTTATGGTAAGATTATATAAAACTTGAAATAATGGACTGCTTATGGTAAGATTATAGCATATAACCATAAAGGGAGATGATACATTTATGCTGTCAGAAAATCCATTTACCATAACGTTCGGGAAACAGCCTAATAAGTATATATCAAGGTATGAAGATACAGATAAGATAATCAGCACATTTAATGCAGATAATCCCATAAGCCAGACCTTTTTGATTGAGGGGATACGCGGAAGCGGGAAAACTGTTCTCATGACAACGGTGGCCAAAAGTCTGGCCAAAGATAAGAACTGGATAGTTATTAATCTGAATCCTGCAATGGATCTTTTATCTAATTTTGCAATAAGGCTAAGCGAAGAATGCGATTCCACTCCCGATATTTTGGGCAAGGGATTCAGTGTTTCGGCAGCTGGATTTGGAATTGGAATTAATGCTGGCGAGAAGTCAACAGACTATGTGGAAATTATTGATAAGATTTTCAAAACTCTGATGAAGAAAAAGAAAAGAGTCCTGATAACAGTAGATGAAGTGGTCAATGATGATAACATGAAGGTATTTGCAAGTCAGTTTCAGATATTTGTAAGAGAAGATTATCCGATATTTTTGATAATGACAGGTCTGCATGAAAATATATATGAGATACAGAATAACCAGGCACTAACTTTTTTGCTGCGTTCACCGAAGATTATAACAGGACCTTTGAGTATGCTTCAGATATCCAGACAATATACTGAAATATTTGAAATAGATAGCGATCAGGCACTTAATCTTGCAAAGATAACAAAGGGTTATGCATTTGCATTTCAGGCAATGGGCGTATCATTTTGGAATAACAGGGATAAAGGACTTGAAAAAGTTCTATACGAGTTTGACGAATTGCTTGATGACTTTGTATATAGAAAAGTCTGGACATCTTTGACATCCAAGGAAAAAGAGATTGTTAGTGTCATTTCAAAGGAAGAAATGAAAACCGGAGAAATATGCAAGAAATTAAAGATGTCCGCAGGAACATTTTCAAAATACCGGGAAAAACTGATTTCTAAAGGCATAATAGATGGAGACAATTATGGGGTTGTTTCATTATCCCTTCCACGCTTTTATGAAGTAATTAAGAGTTATATATAGTGCTTATCATATTAAACCTCACCGATTAAGGTGGGGTTTTTTTGTGCTCCGATAATTGTTGCAGATTAAAGACTTATTCAAATATTTTCTCTCAGAGTTACACTTTTGTTGCGCTTAGAGTGCTATATTTGAGAAGAGTATAGGGAGGAGTAATAAGCCATGAAGAAAAAGAAGATAATTATTGCAGCCATTGCAGTGATACTGTTAGTGGTGATAATAGCAGTTATAATAATCAATA
Source organism: uncultured Clostridia bacterium (assembly GCA_946186175.1). Classification (GTDB taxonomy): domain Bacteria; phylum Bacillota; class Clostridia; order Lachnospirales; family Lachnospiraceae; genus CAG-590. The sequence continues at coordinate 3,685 of CAMHMG010000022.1, forward strand.
TTAATAAAGGGAAGGTGAAGCTTTTCACCGATTCGAATTATCCTTGTATGTATAAGAGCAAGGATAATAGTATTGTATTTCGTTTGAAGGATAAGAATAATTCAGATATTCCATGGCAGATAGAGGAAGATGGGGGCATTGTGGATGCCTCTGTAAAGAATGACGGCAAGGGCAGGAAAGCAGTATATACTTTGTCTGCCAAGGCACCGGGAATGACGGAGCTTAGGCTTTATAAGACCAAGGAGCTGTCAGGCTTTGAGGTCGAGGTGGTTTCGGTAAGAATTCCCATCAACATATCGGAGAATGAGTCAGGAATGGTGTTAAATGTATTCGGTTCACCGACACTTACCGATAATGGCGGCGGTGTCGGTGGCAAGAATACCGATAATCCGTATATATTGGTTAACAACGGTGACGGTACAGCGAAGGTCGTATTTGTTAATGGGCAGAATGACTGGAGGGTATCTGACAGCAGCAATATGGCCAGTCTTGAATGGAATATATCTGATGACAGTTATGATTCATGTCAGATTTCAGAGAATCCTGATTATGATCCTGATGCAGAGGTGACTACAGAAGAGACTACGGAATATGTTGAGTCTGATGCTTCAGAGGAAAATGGTCCCGAGGATACTGATGCAGATAATTCTGAGAGCGCATCTAAGGGCACAGGTGAAAAGCCTGATAAGACGGCTAAGGATATTGAGAACATGACTATCTCAGATGAGGATTATGAGAATGGAAGTATTGATCTGTCCGAATATCTGGTGGACGGCGAGATACCTGAGGATGTTCTTGAGGCGCTTGACAAGAAGTTTGCAGAGAAGGCTAAGGAGATGGGTGACGATACCTACGAGGAATCCACAGAGGAATCTTTGGAGAATACAGGTGATGCATCGAATAATGGTTCAAATAACGGTAATAAAGACAGTGCAGGAAGCAGTTCGTATGACAGTACCCAAACTGGCACAGCCGGTAATAACGGTACAAGCGGTACGAATGCTGACACAACAGATAATATAAGTACGACTGATGGGAATTCTGATCCGACAGGTCTTGGCGCCACAACAGATTATTCGGGTTTGTATGAGACCTATGACGATTCCGATTCTTCGTCGGAAGCTGGAATGGGAAGTGAAGCGACGGATAATGAGGCATCTGACGGTGAATCGTCTGATGCAGAGAATGGTGATGCATCTTCGGAGGATGGTTACACAATAGATCCGGAGACAGGAGAGCTCATCATTGATGAAGAAGCTTTGAAGAATAGGGAAGCGGAGAAGATAAACGTTGTTAAGGAGACGATACTGACGGTTTCCTCTGAGCAGTATCACAGTGTTGAATATATCAAGGTATCATTTATGTCTGATGGTAATATCATGCTTTCCGTCAGCAAGAAGGGTCCTAAAAAGTAATTTGGAAGGTGATGTTTGTGTTATCAAAGAAGGATAAAGCCAACCCGCTTCTTATGGAGTGCAGAAAACTGCTGCTTAATCAGGTGGATGTGGGTAAGGATGGCAGACTTGTTGCAGTGGATGAGATAAGAACATTCAGATATGGTGCGGCAGAGGGCGAACATAAGGTGAGGATCTCAGGTATTACAACCAGAGATTTCTTCTATAGAACGAAATATAATCGGGTCAAGGCTGTTTATCAGGCTTCTGAGGCTATGAAGGATATAGGCAGGCGGGCAGATCTTTCCTGTATGGAAGATGCGGCAGCCTGTATTATCAAATCGCCTATATTCTACCCTGTTGTGATCGTTTTTTATGAGAACATCGAAGGTCGTATGCAATTGTCAACATTTACTGCAAAAGCATTCCTGTCGCTTTTTGCTATCAATTCGGCAATCAAGAAGTTTGACAGGCAGCTTCCCGATACAATGGTGCGGAAGGTTTCCGTTCACAGTGTGCATGATGTGAATATGGCTATTATCCATAGCTTTAAGAAGCTGATTAATAAAGAAGATGATAGTGATGAGGGAGACTATGTTGATCTTAAGAAGCTGTTGAAAAAAGGAAGGCAAAAAGGCAGAAACGTAAAACGAGAATTCGTTAACCAGAGAAATATATATAACGAAAGTTCAGATTCGATAAGTATGGCAGATGACAGCCAAGCGCAGGAAAGTCCGGAAGTTGATAATGGGAAAAGCCGTGAGAGCCGGGAGGAAAAGAGAGCCAGGAAAAAGGCTCTAAGGCTTGAAAAGAAACGAGAAGCTGCCAGAAGAAAGTATGAGAAGCTGATGGGGGATGATCTGGTAAAGCCATCGGTAGAGGACGGATATTCTGAGGAAGAAGAAAACGATGATGATATCATGCTTGAATTTACCGGAATGAATAGGGATGAGTTAGAGGCTATGGAAGAATCCGGTGATTATAACAATTCTTATGAAGAGCAGAATTCATATGATGATTATGAGATGAATGATTATGATAATTATGAATCTGACGAAGATACATTGCGTGAACTTACGGGCATGAGTAGTAGCGAAATGGATGCTTACAATGATAGTAGTGAGGAGGAGAGGTATGAGTGAAGATACCAGACCAGAGGAGATTGTGACAGAGGAAAGTTTTCAACTTGGAAGTGAAGATATGGAGGAGACTTTTCACTTGGGGAACGAAGAACCGGAGGAGAGTTTTCATTTTGATGGATTTGAAGAGTTCACCTTGTTGGGAGGGGATTCCAAAGAATGCCATGACAGTATAGATTATGACATAAGTGAAGATGGCAGTTCTATCGTTATTGATGCTGATGATGCTGCGATGGATGTGGTACAGGATTTTGTGCGTAACAAGCTGCTTGCGTACGGTTGTGATAATAAAGTTATGATGCAGATCAGGCTTGCAGTTGAGGAAATATTCGTGAATATTATCTCCTATGCTTACAGACCGGAGATAGGTAAAGCAGAGATATTCTGTGAAGTAACAGAAGAACCTCTTTCTGTTTGTATTCAGTTCATGGATTCCGGTAAGCCTTTTGACCCATTGGCAGCTGACGAGGCTGATACATCGGGTGCTATGTTCATGGAACGTGAGGGAGGATTCGGTATACATTTGGTGAAGAATACCATGGATGATGTGAAGTACGAATATAATGAAGGTAAGAATATACTTACTGTAATGAAGAGATTGTAGAAACGCAGCTGATATTGGTAATGATCGACAACTTAGGAGTGAAAATAAGTGAATACTAGAGTGATCAAAGAGATACCGCAGAAGTTAATTGAGGGAATAGATTTATGTGGATATAGAAAGGTAGGGCCGGAGGATCAGGCATTATTTGATCCATATTATGACAGAATGAACCATCCATGGTCAGGCTCCACGGAATTTCTTAATTTTATAGCATGGAGTGACAGTCTTCCGGTTTATTTCAAGGAAGCTGACGGAATGATAATAGGTATAAGCTATGAGTCTAATGAAGGTATGCTGGTGGGCATACCATTTATTGGACATTATACCAATGAATCGGTTAAGCAGGCATTTACTATATTAAAAAATGATCTTGAAAAGATCGGTGAGCCGTTAGTCATTATGGATGTGGTGAAATGGATGCTGCCATATTATGAAGCTCTTGATGACTTTCGTTTTGATATAGAAGACAGGCGCGATTATATGGAATATATATATACTGCTGAGGATTTTGAAGCCGGAATGAACAAGCAGGATGACCGGTACCGGTATAGGTATTTCATGCGCAAATTCGATTATGAGGTTGAAGAGATCAGGTCGGCGCACAGGGATGAGATTGTAGGTTTTATGGAACATATATGGTGTGGTGATAAAACATGCAGTGAATGTCAGTTTGGATGTATGGTAGACGTTACCGACAGGGTCGTATCCGCATTTGACAAGCTTAATGTAGATGGATTGCTTGTAAGGGTGGACGGTTCCATTGCAGGCTTTTGTATAGTTACAAAGCGCATGGGGCAGGCAATATATCAGTTCAAGCATGCAATCAACCGCATCAAGGGGATAAATGAGTATATGCTTCGTGAGTGTTATGAGCGCTATCTCAAAGGGGTTGATATAATCAATTACACTGAGGATTGCGGAATAGAAAGTCTTAGAAGATATAAGATGAATCTTGCAACAGCTTATTCTCTTTCATCAAGGCTTACACTGACTGAAAAGTGAGAGAATACATATTACAACTATTTTTGAAGGATATTAATAATGAGTCAGAACAACAATAAGAATAAAACAAAATCGGAAAGCATCGATTTGGTTACAGAACAAAATGACAAAAATAATGCTGCCATAAGAAAAGAAAAGAGGAGAAGAAACAGGATAATAGTGAGTTTTACTCTTCTTATTCTTTCTGTTGTGATAGTAGTTTTGCTGCGTGGTTGGATAGGGGTCAATCCGTTTAAACCCTTTGCTCTTGTTAATGTGTATTCCGGAGCAGCGGATAAAGAGGGTAATCTGTATATAATAGATGATTCCAATTCAAGACTTCTCAAGATTGATCCTGACGGGAAGCTTGTATGGAAGGTCAAAGGAACTGACACTACATTTGAAAGCGCTGATAATATTGTTTGTGATGATGAGGGTAATATCTATATTCATGATGTCAGAATACTAAGCGGTGTCCGCATTGCTTCAGAGAGTATCGTCAAATTTTCTTCTGATGGAAGATACATTGGTGAGATCAAAAAGTGGGACTACTCAGGCAAGAGAAAGAAAGCAGAAGACCGCATGAGGGCTTGCGTTGTGGGAATGACGGGGCAGGAGCATTCTGTTATATATATTCAAAAGTCCGGTAATGCACTTTATGCTATTGATGAAGAATCTAATGACACAAATACCTATCATTTTCCGGATGTTGATGATATTGTACTTTCCTGTGCCTATGATAACGGCAGGGTATGGTACACCACTTATGATGGAAGATTGTATGAGTATGTTGACGGAGAAAATGATAATCTGCTCTATGACTGTGATGATAATGCAGGAAGTATTATCAGGAATGTCAGTTTTGGAGACGGAAAGCTCTATGTTACGGATATAGGGAAGAGAGATATATTAGTAATTGATGTGTCTGATGGTGAGCAGTCACGCCTGTCCTTAGAGGAAGACATTAGTGAGAGGGAGATTACATATAATGTCGAAGCAAGGAAACAAGTTGTCTCAGCATCATCATATTCCGTATCTGTATGGAACGGAGAGGATTATGACCGCTATTATGAGGTGGAATTAAGTACAAAATGGAAGATACTGACACTTTTGTTAGCCATCTCCATATTGGATCTTTTGATAAATGCAGTCATTGATGTGATCCTTTTTGTGTATTTTGTGATCAGAAAATCAACACTTTACGCAAGAGTTATACTTGCCATAATTGCAGGAGTTATAGCCATGGGAGTCCTTTTCTTTGGCTCTTCTTATCCGCAGTTCCAACAGCAGTTGATGGAAGCTGTCTTTTCAAGGGAGAATCTGGCAGCCACAGTGACAGCCGAGAAGCTTCCAAAGGATGCATTTATAAGTTTATCTAAGCCCTCTGACTATATGAATGATGATTATATGGAGGTCAAGAAGGTCGTAGATGAAATGTTTATGTCCAACACTGAGGATGCCAAGGATCTGTACTGTACCATGTATCGTGTAATTGACGGGACTATAACGCTGACATATTCCATGGAAAACGTGGGGGTGGTATATCCTTACGACTGGGATTATGAGGGCTCTGATGAACAGGAGATCATAGAAACGGGAGTTGGAAAAACATATGTCAATACCAGCACAACAGGAAGCTATATATTTGTGCTTCAGCCCATATTCGGTGATGACGGAAGCGTAATTGGTCTTATCGAGGTGGGGAAGGATCTTGGAGGATTCCTTTCTGAGAACCAAAGTATGCTTACTGCACTTATCATCAACATAATTGTCATGACCATGGTCATAATCATGCTTGTGATAGAGCTGTTCTATTATGTTGCTGGAAAGAGAGAGCTTGGAGCAGCAGAGGTGGCGGAAACTGATACCGCCTTTGTGGTGACAGATGCCGGTGAAAAAGCAACTTATGAGAAGACTGATAAAACTTCCCGGACTACTCCGGCAGGAATACTTCGTTTCCTTACATTCCTTATATGCTTCTTTACAAACCTTGCAACGGCAATCCTGCCTATCTATGCAATGCGTATTGCGGGCAGGGGTGTGACGTTTGGATTGTCAAAAGAGGTGCTTTCCGCTATACCTATCTCTGCTGAGGTAATAGCTTGTGCAGTGTTTTCATTTCTTGGTAACAGGATACTTAAGAAGCTTGGCGGGAAGAAGACAGCATTTATATGTTCGATATTGGTAACGGCAGGACTTACGTTAAGGATGATTCCTAATATATGGGCGTTAACATTAGCACAGATTATATTTGGTGCAGGATGGGGAACTCTGATCCTTATGATCAATATACTTATTACAGCATTACCGGAGGATGAGAGGGATAAGGGCTTTGCTTATTTCAGCGGGGCGGGATTTAGTGGTGCCAACTGTGGAATACTGTTTGGTGGTTTCCTTATTCAGTGGGTTTCTCATTCCATATTATTCCTTATATCTGCGGTTCTTAGTATTGTACTGATATTCATTACGAAACGTTATATGGCAAATACTAACGCCGAAGAGGATGAGGAAGAAGATGTTAAGAGCATACCTGCATATAAGCTGATATTTAATCCACATATTCTGGCTTTTGTGTTCATGATGCTTATACCGGCTGCAATAGTGGGATATTATCTCAACTATATGTATCCGATCTTAGGTGAGGAATGGGGACTTTCAGAGACATATATAGGTTATTCCTACCTTATAGATGCTGTGTTCGTGCTTGCATTTGGCGGATTGCTTACGAAACTGTTCTCTAAGAGAAAGAGGCTTGGAGTTGCCATATCATCAATAGTGTATGCCATGGCTTTCGTTGTTGTAATTGTATTCAAAAATATACCGGCATTGTTTGCATCCCTTGCTCTGGTGGGATTGTCGGATGGATTCGGTAATCCTCTTATGACGGGGTATTTTACCGATCTTCCAGAAGTTGAGGAGTACGGATATGACAGGGCGTTTGGCATATACAGCATTTTTGAGAATATCGCCCAGTCAGTTGGATCATTTGTATTTTCCTATGTACTTATCATGGGTGTCGGAAAGGGATTGACTGTACTTGCGGTTTCATTGTGCGTACTGTCTCTGATATTCCTTGTAGGAGGAGTATTTGACAGGAGAAAGACTGCTCCCAAAGATGTTAATATAGATGGTGCATGAGAACTGAGGTGCATATACCGCGGCGAAAGATTACAATCGGCAGTTAATTTTGTTCGCAATTATAAAAGCTTCGAATGGGAGACGATTCATTATGAGGAATAAAAGATCAAAACTGGGAAAAAAGCTTATCAGACTGATGATTACAGGTATGTGTGTTATAGGGATATTATTTCTTGCAGGCAGTGCATACATATACAGTCATGAGATAGATGAAACATACAAAAACAGGATATCTGAGGCCGCAAATACGGTTGGAGCTTTAATGGACGCAGATTTTATCAGTGAGCTGTATACTCTGGCTTCAACTGATGAGTATATGGATATATACAATAATGAGGCTTCGTATGAAAACCAGCAGCCGGTTGTTGATTATCTGAAGAAACATGAAGTATATGATGAATACATGGAACTTAACGATATGATAGACAGTATCAGACATAATATGAATCTTGAGTATCTGTATATACAGGTCTTTGATGATGATACTGCAACATATATTATTGAGCCGTCTGCAGGCTGTTATGCACTTGGCGGAAAGGAAGAGTTATCGGAGGACTATGATGATATTAAAGGCAATGTTCATATAGATGCCTATGTGAGCAGCGATTCTGAGTTCGGCTGGCTTATATCCGGCGGTGAGCCAATATATGATAAGGATGGTAATGCTGTTGCCGTTATGCTTGTGGATATTGACATGAACGAGATCATGAACAAGCGTGTTGCATTTATAATCATAATGCTGATTGAACTTATTGTTGTAATTGGATTGGCACAGTTCATGCTGTCTAAGATGCTTGCAAGGGATGTAATTAATCCTATAAAGGAGCTTACGGATAATGCCCAGCAGTTCGGTACCGGGGAGAACGGTTTTGACAAGAATAATTTAATAGAACTAGATATCAAAAGTGGAGATGAGATCGAGGATATGTATCATATGCTCCATTTCATGCAGGAAAGTATTATCGATTATATGGATAATCTTCAGTCGGTTACGGCAGAGCGTGAGCGTATCGGGGCTGAGGTGGAGATAGCTACCACTATTCAGCAGAGTATGTTAGAGCACGTGGCACCTGATTTTGTGGGGAAGAAAGAATATGATCTGTATGCATCCATGACGCCTGCCAGAGAAGTAGGAGGAGATTTCTATGACTTCTTCATGCCGGATGATGATCATATCGCAATACTTATTGCTGATGTGTCAGATAAGGGTGTGGGCTCGGCGTTTTTCATGGCAATAGCCAAGACGCTTATTAAGACATATGCGCAAATGGGCGGTACTCCTTCGGAGATACTTGCAAGTGTCGATAAGCGTATCTCAGAGAAGAATGATGCGGGACTTTTTGTTACGGTATGGTTTGCAATAATTGATCTCAATACAGGACATACTATGGCATGTAACGCAGGTCATGATTATCCTGCTATCATGAAGAATGGAGAGGATTTCGTCATAGAAAAGACACCTCACGGACCGCCGGTAGCATTTATACCGGGAATGGATTTTGTAGGCACGGAGTTTGATATGAAACCGGGAGACCGCATTTTCTTATATACTGACGGATTAAATGAAGCCAAGCGCGGTGACGGCGAGCGGTTTGGTACAGACAGGATGCTTGAGGTACTTAACGCCCATAAGGATGCTGATAATGAGGAGATGATACATCTTATGCGGAAAGCGGTTGACGAGTTTGCAGGAGATGAACCGCAGTTTGATGATATGACGATGCTCGGATTCACCTTTAAGGGGAGGGAGTAACATTTAGTGTTATATAATTGATAATGGAACAGGAGGTGTAAGTTATGCCGGAACCGAGTGAAAATAATGAGATAAAGGCTGAAGAGATAAAGGCTGAAGAGATAAAGGCTGAAGAGAAAGAAGCTGAAGAAACAGAGGCAGAAGAGTCCGAATCGGAAATAGAAGAGCCTGAAAAGGCTGAAGAAAAAGAAGCTGAGAAGAGCGAATCAGAAATAGATGAGCCAGAAAAGACCGAAGTAAAAGAGGCTGTAGAGACCGAATCGGAATTAGCAGAAGCTGAAAAAGAGGAACCTAAGGTAGATCCGGTAGCACCGAACTGGGAACCGGGTAAAACCCCGGATGCTAAGGAAGTAGAGATGGAAGCGCGCATGCGTGCCATGGAAGCTGAGATGGAACGCCTTAAGAAAGAGCGTATTGCCTTTGAAGAGGAACGGAAGCGCTTTGAGGCGGAGAAGAAGGCTTTCGAAGCCGGCAGGCAGCAGGCTCTTGGTCAGGACTCGAAGACGTCCGACAGTCCGGTGAGAGAAGCACCCGAATCGGCTAACAGGGCAGCGAATAACCCTGCTATGAATGGTGCGGCGGCAGGCAGGACTGAGCCTTCGAGGAATGCTGTTGTCAATAAGAAGGGCAATTATACCGAGATGAATCTTGATGATTCTTCCCTTACGGATAAGCAGGCGGATCAGACGGCAAAGCTTAATATCACTGCAGATATGACCGTGCTTGCCAAGAAGTCATCTAAGGAATTCAAGATGATGCAGAAGGCTGTGGAACGGTTTGACAAGTTCATGAAGGGTATGAAAGGCAGGACTGCATTTACTCCCGAAGAACTGGAGAAGTATGACAAGCTGTCCCATGATGTATATAAGGCGTCTGATGAGTACCTGAAGAAAAAGGAAAATGATATGGAAAAACGCGCTCCGGGCAAAGACGGCAGGAAGAAACAGTCAGACTATGAGTATTCAAGGGTCAAGGCTGCCGAGGAGATCAGGGAAACCGTGGAACAGATGCGTCAGGAGATGCTTGATAAGGCGTTAAAGGCTAAGATCGAAGAGATGAACAAAAGATGCGCAGACCAGCTTGAAAATCTTGAAAACAGCAGGAATAAGCTGGCATCTGACAAGGACATGGAGCCTGACAGGATGAAGTCACGGCTTTCAGACAATGCAGCTCATACAATATATTATGCTAACCGTATGATGCAGCTTTCCGCTAATAATGAGCTTTGCATGAAGCCGGGGGAGAGCCTTAATGCGGCTGTGAACAGATTGAATACTGCCATAATCCCTACTAAGAAGGAGATTGACGGAATCAAGGAGCATCCTCTTACAGAAAAGATTGTTGAAAACGGTGTGAAATCTCTTTCCGATGGAAAATCATTTACTTATGATGATATGAGAAAGACAATTAAGACCGAGGCAGCGAAGAAGGTTCCTGAAGTGAAGAAGGCGAAAGAGCTGGAGAAGGAGCAGGCAAAACAGAAAGAAGCAAGGCAGGCAGCAAAGAAAGCCGAGGCAAAGAAGCAGCTAAAGCAGTCGAAAAAAACTGCACAAGCTCCGGCAAGGGCGTGAATTCGTTTTTTTCGTTTGCACTTTTGTTGCGCTTAGGGTGGTATATTATTATCAGTCAATATATGAGATGATTTGTACCTGTTCAGCTATACTGAATAGATACGATAATTCTACCAATAAGGAGGTACACTAATATGGGTAAAGAAGGACAGGCAGATAAAGAGCAGCTGTTAGAGGAGCAGTTAAAGCATGAGGATAATATGAAATCTACCATATTTAAGGATGCAAATGGTGCATTGACGGCCTTTAATTCCGTGATATCAGATGAGAAATACAAGGACACATCAGAATCTAAACTATATGAGCAGGTCAATGGTACTGATTTAACTGATGAAGAGGGTAATGATGTGGAGTCACTTTCGGATATGGCTTTTTCAAATATTAATTCCATTGATTCCAAAAGTTACGATGCGACGGGAATGGAGATAGTTGTTTCAGCGATAAAAGATAAGGATTACTATAAAGAATATAAGGACAAAGCAAACCAGATGGCAGATAAGTTTGACGAACTCCTTGATAATAATGTAGCGAATGATGAATATGGAGAAAAAGCAAAAGAGTTCATCAGAGTATCTACTTCGGACCATTTAAGAAGAGTAAGCAATGGTTTTTCTGACACATATCTAAGCTATAAGAATATACTGGCAGGCGGAATGGGCAGTTTGTATGCTTGTCTTAATGCATCCACAGTGGATAACAGGCTCCAGAACAATATTGAAAAGTGGGAGCACAAGTTTCCTATACATCAGTTAGTAATAGACGGTGGGAAGCAGTTAAAGACAATGAGTGATTACTGGATGGAGAAGGATAAGCATGGTGGTGCTTTATCGCCCGATAGAGAACAGGAATACAGGCAGAAGCTATATGATCAGACTGTCAATATGTCAGTATTATACGATAAAGTGATTGGAGGCTGTGAGAGCAAGAAGGTCAATGATGAGCTCAAAACTGATAATGTGTTGGGAAATGGGGCATTTCATCTGCATCCTATGTCTAATCGTGGAACATCACCTCTTAAAAGCGGTCTTCATGCCATGAAGACCGGTCTTGAAAATGGCTGGCACATAGAGGATATAGGAAGGCTCGCGGCTTTTTATAATATTGTTTACAAGGAACAGAGTAAGGCTATCTGTAATGGAGCCCTTGATCTTGAGAAATTTGAAAAATATGATACTCCACGGTACCAAAGCAAGGAGCATGAGGAGTATATACATAGTCTTGAGACTGCCTGGAAGAATGTGGAGAATAAAAAGCTTGAAAGTTCAGATGACAGAAAGAAGATCCTTGAAGGACTTGATAAACTTGTTGAGATTGGAGTAGAGAAAGGCTACCTTGGCAATAGTAAGGGAGCTGTTAACTATTATAATCAGGTAATGAGACAGGGTGTAATAAGGGATCATATGATAGAAACGGGTAAAGAGCCTGCATTCTATGACAAGGACCATAGCATTAAGATGGGCGAGGAAAGACGCTTTGACACAATATTAGCTGATATGAATGCTTCAAGGCTTGGCAGGGAGAGTGATGAGCATAAGAATATGCGCACTGCGGTGGAGGAGCTCCAGGCATTTCAGCGTGATAATCCGAAAAGAGATATTCCGAAGGAAAAACTGGCGGATTATAGTGCAAAATATCTTGAGAAGCTTGAAGCAGTTAAGAAAACAACTGATGTCTATAAAGCTACCAAACGAGGTGCTTCGACGGAAGCCGGTAAAACAAGGCTTCGCGGTGCCGAAGAGGCCTCCATGATGGCAGGCATAGAGATAGATAATGTCATGCAGGAGCTTAAAGCTAACGGATTAGCTAATGAGAAAGATTCCATGGATGTCTACCGTATCAAGGATTTGGCTGGGAAGAAAGGGTTTAAGGAGGCTGTCAGAGAACAGACAAAGAATATAGACGAATTTGTGAATGATCTCAAAAAGGTTGACGGATGGACCAGTTCTCCGAATTTCAAGAATCTGAAAAACGGACTGAATGAACTTAAAACTTTTTCAGATAAGCTTAATAAGAACAGCAAAGAGCTTACTACTAATGATCTAAAAAAATACAATGAACTTGTCAATAATGTAGGAAAGCTTGCAGATACATATCTTGAAAACAAGAAGAATATTAACTCTGACTATGCAAGGAGCAGGGTCAGTGCCGTAAAGAAGATTAAGGCAGGAATCAATACTCTTAGTGAAGCTTTCAAGGATGCTCCTGAGGAGTTCAAAAAAGAAACTGAACAGAAGATCCTTGGGGATAAGTATAAGCTTTATGATCAATTTGAAAGTGTTTCCGGTGATGGTGCAGCTGCATTTTGGGGAGAAAAGTATAAGGATCCCAATACACGAAGCAAGGGTGAAGGTGCATATTCAATAACAAGAAGTGCGGGAATTTCTGTGTCAGTGTTTGCTCTTGCCAATACAGGAAAGTATAGCTTTGAGGATATTATGGATCCGGCAAAGCTTCATGTTGAAAAGCAGGCGATGTTTGATAAAGTAGCGTCAGCTATGCAGCACCCCACACCTGAAAGCCAGAAATGGATTGCAGAAACCATATATAATGGTCAGAAGACTACAGAGAATATGATCAATGAACAGGCAAAGCTGGTGGATTTTTCAAAAGCAGATATCCGTAATGATAAAAGATTTTGTCAGATGCTCCATATGTCACATATACAGTTTGATGCATGGCAGGAAATGGCACATTGTCAGAATGAGATAATGGAGCTTGCAAGAAAAGACCATCCTGAGATGAAGGAGTATAATGATTATAAAGAATGGTGGTCCGGACGACAGGGAACTTTAAGTTCGCTTAATACTGCATTATGTAATAAAAGAAAAGATATAGTTAATGCTGTTTCAAGCAATAATTATAACTATTCAGGTACGATAGTGCAAAGTACAATTAATGAAAAAATGCTCATGGATGACCTTGCTAATATGCAGAAGGAGAAGAAGGATATTCCGTTCTCTGAATGGGTGACACCGGAGAAAAGTCAGGAATATTTCATTTCCAATAATTTAGCTGCTGCGTCAGTTAAGAATCAGGTAGATTATATTGCTAATAATCCTGAAGATGCCCGTGCTCTGTGTGCCAAATTTGCAGACGGCAGTATAGTTAAAAATACTTCCATCAGTGTGGATATGTCAAATGCTACAGTTACTGTTTCAGGTTTTCCAAGTATCGATGAGATGAAGAAGATTGCAGAAACAGAGCGGTTTCTTGAAAAGACAGATGCAGCACTTGGCAGACTTGAGAATGGTAAGTATAAGAATAAGGAGAGCTTTATTGAGGATTCTGCTTATGCCATGATAGGTCAGATGTATAGGACCAATGGTGGCAAGCTGCCTGATAAAAAAGATGGCAGCAGCATGAGCCTTGAGGAATATAAGAATATGCAGGTTCAATCGAAGGCATTTGTTAATTCATTGAAGTCACCGGATGATCCTAAAAAATTTATCTCTCCTAAGAAGGTTGCCGCTACGGCGAAAAATAACGATAAGCTTCATGATATGGCAAGGACTAATCCCGGTAAGAAGATGGCACCCGCAAAGAAGAAGACTATAGTTCATAAGAAGGAAAAGAGTGGTCCTGCAAAGTAAGGGATAGTAATATAATTGGTGAGGTTATCAATCCATAGGCTTAGCAGTGATTGATAAGCGTGATAAACGTGTAAGGCAGGTGAAAGTGATGGCATTAACTGAGAGTGTATCAAAAACATTAAACAGGATACTTAAAGAATATGATAATGAGCGCAACTTAGGAGCACTTAATTATGACAGAGTTGACAAATACCGTGAGATATGCGGGGATATTCTTAACGGAAGAATGAGTGCCCTTTCCGATTCGGGCGAAGTGGATTCCGTTGAATATGCACAGTGCTCATTTATGAAGAAAATACTCGATAATGGCTGGACTCCGAAGGACTTAAGCTTCTTTTCAAAGTTCTATGAGGATGTGCAGACCCTGCCTGAAGGAGAAGAAAAAGACAAGGGACTGGCGCTTTTTGAAAGGCTGGAAAGCAGCAGGACAGATTCCTTTGAAAAGCGGGGAGAGATGCTTGCCGATATCGCAGGCTTTGTAATTCCGCTTATGCGTGGCCATAAGGATATATCAGATAATCTGACCACGGAAATGAATGATTTCATGAACGCAAAGGTGTCCTATACGGAATATCCGGCGGATGCCGAGCTTGAGGAAGGCTTCGCCAAGGATGGAACATTTGATCCTCAATTGGTCGTGTGGTCAAAGGTTGACTTAGATATCAGAGAGGCATTATTGGTGGGCAGGGAGAACCATCTGAAGCGCACCGAGGCTGAGAAGCAGAAGCTTCGTGATAATAAGGAATATACAATGGCTGAAATGTCGGATGATGCCTTAGAACATATAGAGTTCAATTACGGACAGAAGAAACGGGGAATTGTCAAGACCAACCGGCAGGCAATCAAGGAAGTGTTCGGTGAAGAGATATATGATGATATAGACGAGGCGCATAAAGGAACGAAGGAAGAGCGCAAGGTCGCAATTCATCATGCTAAAGGTAACAGACAGCTCAGAGAAGGTGCCGATGTGTTGGAGTTTGACCTGGCAGGCTCGGGCTTTAATGAGGCTAGAAAGGAATATCGCGGGCAGCATGGAAACGATAATGTGGGAAATGTGTCAGAGGAAGAGCTTAAGCGTTCGCTGCTGGTCCAGTATGGAGAACAGGCGAAGGATAATAAGGGCAAGACCTTTGAGAAGATCCGCGTGAAAGAGAAGG
>CAMHMG010000023.1 GCA_946186175.1 uncultured Clostridia bacterium
TTTCAACCCAGCGTGGGTATGGAGAACTTGAAGGCGGCTGGGAATTCCCTGGAGGCAAGATTGAAGAAGGGGAAACACCACAGCAGGCGTTAAAGCGTGAAATTATGGAAGAACTGGATACGGAGATCGAAGTGGGAGAACTGTTAGATGTTATAGAATATGATTATCCCACATTTCATTTATCTATGGACTGTTTCTGGTGTAAGGTTGTATCAGGTGATCTGGTTTTGAAGGAACATGAGGCGGAAAAGTGGCTGTCGAAAGAGGAGCTTGACAGTGTGGACTGGCTTCCGGCGGATGTTACTTTGATTGAGAAGATACGAGAAATTATATAGAATATATATAACTGTTAGGCAGCATCTCGCATTTAATACAAGATGCGTATGAATATGTATAATCCCGGCATCTGTCTGTTGCAGAGACCGGGATTAATAGCTATATTTAACTGAATTCCCCTGTTCTGACGGTTGGAAGTGACGAGAGATTGTTGTTCTCTGATTCATCAGGAATTGATTTTAAATATTCTGTGTCATTCCTGTGGGCGATACCAACGCCTTTAATTTCGCCTGCTCTTGCAAGACTTACGCCTTCTTCTTTGCTGACAATTCTGTCATCGGATAATCTGTATCCTGTTATTTTACCGCGCTGCTTTACCAGTCCTGTTATGGATGCTGCGTTTGGTTTGGCTGTTGGAATATCATCAAGTGCAGCCTTGGGAAGCGCTGTTTTTGAAATGTTGTCTTTCATTGATTATCACCTCGTTTTTGAAATTCATGGTAAACGACTATGCTAAGCTCACCTGTCGCCTAAAGGCTCCGGTTTGCTATATAAGCATCAAC
Organism: uncultured Clostridia bacterium; assembly: GCA_946186175.1. GTDB lineage: Bacteria > Bacillota > Clostridia > Lachnospirales > Lachnospiraceae > CAG-590. The sequence goes on from CAMHMG010000023.1 coordinate 840, forward strand.
TGTTTTTATAAAACACGAATTAATTGTTTAACTTGATACTTATATATAATATTATTTGATGTTGTTTGATGATCTATTCATTAGATTTTTATATAATATTTGGTCGGAGAAAATGAGATAAATTTAGTTAAATTTTTTTGATGATGTAATTTTTATATAAAACTATTGTATTATATGATACAATGAGCAAAGGTGTTGGTTTCGTGCTTGCACGATAAAACAACACTTTTGCGAATGTCCACATGGAGCCGACAGGCGGCATTTTTTCAGAACAAAGAGAAACCATTTGATGATAAGATAAGTATATGTGCAAAGGGGATAGGTGATGACAACATTGTTATCATGTTATTTATTTTCCTGATGGCGGGTGCATTTTCCGGACTTGCGGGGGCTGCGGGAGGAGCGTCAAGCACAGCGAATCTCTTGCTTAACATCATACCCGGAATGTTTGCAGTGCCGGGACTGTTCATTATCTCATGTCTCATTTCAATGGCGATGGGAACAAGTGTAGGAACAATCTCTGTTATTGCACCGATTGCCTGTGCGGTTGCACAAAATGGTGGACTTAAGTTAGAGCTATGTGTCGGTGTGGTTGTTGGAGGTGCCATGTTTGGTGATAACCTCTCATTTATATCTGATACAACAATAGCAGCTACCAAGACGCAGGGTGTAGAGATGAAAGACAAGTTTAAGACTAATATCAGGGTAGCACTTCCTGCAGCAGTTATCACATTTATCATTCTTGTGGTTTATGCTGTAATGAGCAAGGGCGGAACGATGGAAAAATTTGATTTCAGCATTTTGCAGGCGTTACCATACTTTATTGTACTTGCTCTTTCGATAATGGGATTAAATGTGTTTCTTGTTCTTATGGTTGGTATTGTGCTGTTTATTATAGCAGGTGCGATCACTGGCTCGATTACATATACTTCAGCACTTCTGGCTATGGGAAATGGAACGGCGGGGATGTTTGAGACAATGATAGTCACTATTCTTGTGGCATCAATTGCTTCTCTTATGAAGGAAAATGGAGGCTTTGAGGCAATATTGTCTTTGATCCGTAAAAGCGCTGACAGCAAGAGAGGCGGAATGTTTGGAATCGCATTTCTTACCGCATTTATGGATGTGGCAACAGCTAATAATACGGTGGCAATTGTAATTGCAGCACCTATTGCGAAGGATATAAGTACTGAATATAACGTAGAACCGAGAAAGACAGCATCACTGCTCGATACCTGTTCGTGTATAATGCAGGGAATTATTCCATACGGAGCACAGCTCCTTGTAGCGTCTAATATTGCGGGAGTTACTAGTATGTCGCTTATACCATTTCTGATATATCCGTTCTTGTTAATTGTGTTTGTTGCCGGCTCAATGATTAGAGAGAAATAGATATAATATTAAATGATATGTTATTCTTGTGTAATAGTCTTAAGAGTATTGAATAGAAGGTGATGATATGATTACACATCCGATACCACCTGTGTATGATGAGGATTCAAAGATTTTAATATTGGGCAGTTTCCCTTCGGTGAAATCAAGGGAAGCGATGTTTTTCTACGGGCATCCACAGAACAGGTACTGGAGGGTGTTGGCTGCGGTGTTTGGTGAGGAGGTTCCGATGACGATACCGGAGAGGAAAGCATTTTTGCTGCGCAATCATATCGCTGCATGGGATGTGATTGCATCCTGTGATATTGTCGGCTCATCAGATTCGTCCATCAAGAATGTGACCGCCAATGATCTTGCTCCTATTCTTGAGACTGCGGATATAAGACAGATATATGTTAATGGCAAGACTGCGGAGAAGATGTATAAGAAATATACAGAGCCGGTGATAGCAAGATCCTGCATATGTCTTCCGTCGACAAGTCCGGCTAATGCGGCATGGAATTTGGAGAGACTGATTGATGCATGGAGGGTCGTACGTACAACTTATCACATTGATGAAGATGGAATAATAATTCGTGCTGATGACAAGGTTAAGGCAGCGGATGATCCCGAAAAGATGCTTGATGTTCTTGATGAGGTCTGAAGAAACTTGAAAAGAATATGAGTTTTTCATTGTTATTGATATGAAAAAATGATACAATAAGTACATAATTTGTAACTGTTTAGGCAGCATCTTGTATTTACTGTAAGATTCGTACGAAAATGTATATTCAGTGCTTTGTGTTTATATTTTTCAGTAATATAAAGTGCAATAATATATAACAGGAGGGTTAATCTATGGCATGTTTTTTGGTACCGGCAGGTGAAGCAATTGTTACAATAGTTTTAACTAAGGCATTTAAGAGTAAAGAGAAGGCTGAACTTGAAGTTTCAAAAGAGGAGATTCATGAGGCTGTATCTTCAAAGATTCCATTTTCTAAGAAATTATCATGGCTTAATAATATGCTCTGGGGAGGATCGGCTCTGCTTGCATTTGAGCATGTATGGCATGGTGAGGTTGTGGCATGGTTCCCGTTCCTTACTGCAATGGAAAGTCATGATGAGGCGATTGCAATGCTGCATGAGATGTCGACGGTCGGAGTTTCGATGGCAGTTCTCGTTACAGCAGTATGGGGAATAATGGCTATGGCATCAGACATTATTATGAAGAAGCAGGAATTGGATGAGGTGTCAGGTCTTGAACCAATCAAGGTAGAGGATTCTTTGGAAGATTAATGGACACATTTAAAATGAATATGTGAGAATCGTGTTAGTAGGAGGAAAGTCATGACTTTACTTATAACTATATTCGCAGCATGTATCACTACCATCTTGTGGTATAAGAACGCACCCAATGATTCTATGAATCTTGGTTTTCTGGCACTTATGTACTGGGGCGCATCTCTTATGTGGATGTGCGATGCGGTATTTGAATATAAGGAATTGGGAGCAGAATTCTTTGCTCCGGAAACAGCTGATATGATCAATGATGGATTCCTAGGTCTGTCGGTTGTTGCATTAGGAATGGTCATATGGATCGTTCGACTTATAGTGAAGGATCCGAAGGGGATAGTAAGGAAAACAATCTCTAAAAGTATTAAATGATTCATTACTGAGGATATATAAAGCACTGTCAGGATATATTAATGTATTTTGACAGTGCTTTTTGAAAGAAGGATTATTAACTATAGTTAAAATGTAATCGCTCAGGTAGAATCTCGCATTTACTGCGAGATTCGTAAAAAAACGTATATTTTACGATAAGACAGGCATACTGGAATGTGCGTGAGCACCATGCCTGTCGCGTATCTATGAAGCATAGCTGAATAGATACATTAAAATTATGATTGGATTATAAATGAGGAAATATTAGTAATATGCATGGTTATGATGAATTGAATTTTGCGAAGCTTGACAGCGATAGAAAGCAGAGGACGGGATTTGCCGAGGTGGTGTTCTGCAGTGGGAAGTCTGTAGACCATCTGGAAAGTATATATAAGCATATTCTTGAAATTGAAGGGGAAGTGCTTGGTACCAGAGCAACTAAGGAGCAGTATGAGGCACTTAAAGCCTCATTTTCTGATATTGTGTATGATGAAGTGTCGCATATTCTTAAAATAGAGAAGACGGATAAGACTTATGCCGGCAATGTTGTTGTGTGCACTGCCGGAACTGCTGATATTCCGGTTGCTGAGGAAGCTGCACAGACGGCAGAGTTTTTCGGGACTAAGGTTAATAGAATATATGATGTTGGAGTGAGTGGGATTCACAGACTCCTCTCAAAGACTGAAGAATTGCAGGCGGCCAATTGTGTTGTTGCTGTTGCGGGGATGGAGGGCGCACTTCCAAGCGTGATAGGTGGACTTGTGAAGAATCCGGTTATTGCAGTGCCTACGTCTGTCGGATATGGGGCTAATTTTGGCGGTATGTCAGCACTCCTTACCATGATCAATTCCTGTGCTAACGGGATTGCTGTTGTCAATATAGATAACGGCTATGGCGCCGGATATCTTGCAACACAGATGAACAGACTGGCGCTTAAATGACAAAAGATATTTGCACGAAATGATGTTTGGATGATTGATAATGATAATATTATCTTTTTGTTATATTTTGAGATAGGTCTTGAGATACTGTTGTTAGATAGGATTAGACAGAGTTTGAAAGGAAATAAATATATGGACAGAAGATTGTATTTGGAATGTTATTCGGGGATTAGTGGAGATATGATGGTGGCTTCACTTTTGGATCTTGGAGCTGATGAAAAGGTTCTTATGGAGGTGCTTAATAGCCTTCCACTTAAGGACTTTCACGTTAAGATCAGCAGGGTACTAAAGTCAGGTATTGATGCCTGTGACTTTGATGTGGTGCTTGAGGATCAGGATAATCATGATCATGATATGGAGTATCTCTACGGACATTTACATGGAGAACATGTCTCATCGCACAGTCATAGTCATGACCATCACCACGACGGAGAGTGTAGCCATGACTACGACCATCATAACGATGGAGAGCATAGTCATGATCACGAGCATCATCACGACGGAGAACACAGCCATGAGCATGACCATCATCACGATGGGGAACATAGTCACCATCATGAGCATCGGGGTATGAAGGAGATTACAGATATCATTAATAGGGGTACTATGACAGACGGTGCCAGAGAATTGGCATTTAGAATATTTGATATACTTGCTCATGCTGAATCAAAAGCACATAATGTTCCTGTTGAAGAAGTACATTTTCATGAAGTGGGAGCCGTCGATTCAATTGTTGATATTGTTTCGATTGCAGTATGTCTTGATAATCTTGGGATCAAAGAATGTGTAGTGACACATCTGACTGAAGGAAAAGGAACTGTAAGATGTCAGCATGGAATTCTTCCTGTGCCGGTACCGGCGGTACTTAACATTGTTTCTGATAATCACATTCCTATTGAGATAACGGATATAATGGGAGAACTTGTGACCCCAACCGGAGCTGCTACGGTTGCTGCAATCTGTACTTCACATGAGCTTCCGAAGACATTTACGGTCGAGAAGATTGGACTTGGTGCAGGCAAGCGCCAATATGAGTGTGCCGGGATTTTAAGGGCAATGTTGATCGATTGTTAGATATTGTAATTATTAGAAACAGGATATGGGTGTCGTGTACCTACTTGGTATATGAGAATAATAGAGTTTCGCAATCAACTACATAATAACATATAGTAAAGGAACAATTGTAAATGGGAAACAATGCATCAATACTTAAGAATAAATTATATCTCTATATTACAGAGTTTTTTGCGGGTATGTCCGTGATGGCAGTGGAGCTTGGAGCGAGCAGACTGCTGGCTCCGTATTTTTCATCTTCACAGATCGTATGGACTATCATAATTGGAACCATTATGATTGCTATGGCACTTGGTAATATATATGGTGGAAGAAGTGCGGACAAGAAACCTGATCCGGATGTGCTATATCGGAGAATTTTAATAGCTGCGATATGGATTGCAGCTATCCCTGTGCTTGGAAAGTATGTGATAATAGGAATTGCCGGTGTGATCATATTTACGATCAACAGTAATTATCTTATATGGGCAGCGTTTATCGCATGTATGGTGGTATTCGTCTTTCCGCTGTTCCTGCTTGGAACGGTAACTCCTTCGCTGGTAAAATACACGGTGGACAGTCTGGATGACAACGGCAAGACGGTTGGTAATCTGGGAGCAGCTAATACTATAGGCAGCATAATAGGAACATTTATTCCTACATTTGTGTCAATCCCGGCAGTTGGAACGGCTGTGACCTTTCTGATTTTTTCAGGTATACTTCTGGTGCTTGCGCTCATTTACTTCATTAATGCAAAGCGCGGGGTCAAGAAATCACTGATAAGTGTTATACTGTTTATTGCATGTTGTGTGTTCGGGCATGACAGCAGCTTTGCCTTCTGGGAAAATGATATCACCTACGAAGGTGAGTCTGTGTATAATTATCTTCAGGTAAAAGAAGACGATGAAAATGTTATCCTTTCCACCAACGTGCTTTTTGGCGTGCAGTCAATACTCAAGAAAAATGAGGGCCTTACCGGGATGTATTATGACTATGCTATGGCAGCTCCTTATATGGCAGGCATTAAGGAGAAGGACGAGCTTGACATGTTGATCCTGGGAATGGGTACAGGAACATATGCGACACAGTGTAAAAGATATTTTGGTGACATTTCCATAGAGGGCGTGGAGATTGATGATAAGATCACAGACCTGGCAGTACAGTATTTTGAACTGCCCGAGGATGTGCCGGTAACGACCTATGATGGCAGGGCATACCTTAATTCAATAGATAAGAAGTATGATGTTATAATGGTTGATGCATATCAGGACATAACGATTCCGTTTCAAATGTCTTCTGTGGAATTTTTCACGCTTGTTAAGGATCATCTCAGTGAGGATGGAGTTATGGTCGTCAATATGAATATGCGTGGACAGAAAGAGGGCAATATAACGGAGTATCTTTCCGATACGATTGCAAATGTATTTGATGAGGTATATACTGTTGATGTATCATTTAATACTAACAGAGAACTTTTTGCAACGAATAATACAGAAGTGTTGAAAGTATTTGAAGATAATCTGGCAAAAGAAGATAACGAGGACCTGTCTGCAATGATGGAGAAGGTTGCATTGAACCTTAATTCATATGAAAAGGGAGATTATCTGATGACAGATGATCAGGCTCCTGTCGAACTTCTTGGAATGAAGGTTATTGATGAGATCATTAAAAATGAAGTTGAATATTACAAGGATATTTATGATGAAGAAGGTATTGAGGGATTGCTGAAAGCCATGTAAAATGAGCAAAGCAGACGATCTGCTCATTAGTATGAAAAACATATAATTAGGACATGCCTACACGGAGTAATCAGCCAAGGTGAATAAATGAGTGAAGGTGCATCATACTCGCGCGAAACGCATTTTGGGAAACACACTGTGACGCAATCGAAGTAGGATAATAATATGTTAGTGAATTTAAATAAAAGAATGAGTGTAAAAAATGTGCTCGAGAATTTAATATAAGCATGGCTACAAAACATTTAAGAAAGAGGAAATAATAATGATTAAGAACAAGTATTCAAATGAACAGGTGGAATTTTCATGCGAAGTATTTCCGCCAAAGAGAAATGATGAAATGTATGATATCTTTCAGACGCTTGATGATATAAGTATGCTAAAGCCTGATTACATTAGCGTGACATATGGCGCGGGTGGAAGCAACAGCAAGAAAACAGCAAAGATAGCAGCATATATTCAGCATATATGTGAGGTAGAATCGTTAGCACATATGACGGCAGTCGGAATGGATCCGCAATCGTTAGATGAACTCCTGACGGAATTGCAGACTAAGGGAGTAAAGAGGATACTTGCTCTTAGGGGAGACAGACCCAGAAATATGACAGAGGAGGAGTATCAGAATAGATATTATAAATATGCTTCCGATATCATTCCGGAGATCATTAGCCATGGCGATTTTAAACTATATGCTGCATGTTATCCGGAGAAGCATCCGGAGTCGCCTAGTATTGAGAGTGATATAAAGTGTCTCAAGGCTAAGGTGGACCTTGGAGTAGATGAATTGATAACGCAAATGTTCTTTGATAACGATAAGCTGTACAGGTTTATGGAATTAATTGAGAAAGAGGGGATTACAGCAAATGTTCACGCCGGAATAATGCCCATCACAAGGGTAAACCAGTTGGGGACAAGTGTTTCTCTTTCGGGTTCATCGGTGCCGACAAAGCTGTCAAATCTTATCGCTAAATATAGCGAGGACCCTGCCGGTATGCGCAAGGCTGGCATTGAGTATGCTGTGGAACAGATTGATGATCTGCTTAAGCATGGAGTTAAGGGTATTCATTTATACAGCATGAATAAGGCTGATGTAACAAAGGAGATATACGAGGCAATCGTGTAACGACATGAAAGCATTTTGAATGTATTAGAATGAGTTATATGTTAAATGGGATTATGAAATATATAGAATTTGGAGGATAATACAAATGATAAGAAAAGTTAAGTTTTCAATGATGCTTATATCTGTTATGGCTGTTTCGACACTGTTCTTCGGATGTGGAAAGGTTGAAAAAGAAGAGCCGAATGTTCCTACAAAGTATATAGAGAAGGCCGATGATGCAGTTGAGGAGTATAACGAAAATGTTGAGAAACTCAATGAAACAGGCAATGCGGTTGATGATGATACACAGGAATAGAAGAGTTGATTTTGATTAAAAAGCAAGAGGGATTGTGATGAAAACCCCGGGAAATAACGAATGTATAGAAAATTGAAAAAATTTGAAAATTCCTCTTGCATTTTTTTTCTAAATGTGTATAATAATGATTTGTGAGTTGAATAACACATTGGGGTATCGCCAAATGGTAAGGCAACGGACTCTGACTCCGTCATTTCAAGGTTCGAATCCTTGTACCCCAGCTAAAAATGGCTCTGGTGAGAATAATCACCAGAGCTTATTTTTTCGCTTAAAATAAAGGGTTTCAGAGGTTTTTTACTGATTTGAACTTGTTAAAATATATTCAATGAATACGGGCAAATCAGCATTAAAAGAATGTAAAAATAGAAAAGTTACCTATTTTTTTGAAAAGTTAGATGGTATGATTGATGGTATTTGATGGTATGAAATCACCACCCTTTAATCTGTTTGATCTGCTTATCACGTTCAGGATCAGTTTGATTTTGCAAAAGTACATCAATCATTCCGACAACATTTTTTCTAGCGTCATCATTTAATCTATAGAAATTTGTCAGCAAATGATCTACATCAGGCATAGCATTTTTCCCATACATGTGCATAAGTGGATATAATGAATACTTTAAATATGTCTTCACTCTGCTAGAGTCTAGTGTTCCTTTAAGTCCATCAGGTAGTGTTGGGTATATTTCTTCTTCTTTTAATTCACCGGAAAATGGGGAAGTAGAACATATTTCATTTACATCAATTTCAAGCTCATTGGCAATCCTCAAAGCATAATCAAATCTTAGATTAGAATCTCTGTTAATCAATGTGTATAAAGAAGAATGGTTAATTCCTGTTCTTCTTGATAATTCTCTTACATTGATACCTCGCTTATCAATGATTTCTTTTAATTTTTTTCCGTCACCCATAATATTATCCTCTCCTCTTAATAATATATTAGCGCTTCATCTATATAATTTTAGCATGTATTCAATGAAAATAAAAGAATATTTTCAAAAAATACAAAATAATTAAAAATTAAAAAAAATATGGTTGAGAGATATTAGTATTGATTGAAAGAAACCAGCATAAATAAAGGAAAAAACGTGTTTTCAATGAATACATATTACAATTCGTATATTCAATGAATACAAAAACGTAATTTTCAGTGTTGACAAGTATATAAATACGTGTTATTGTATTAGTGTATTCAATGAAGATGCGAAAAAAATATTAAAAGGAGATAGTACTATGGAACAGCAATCAACTATTCAAAATGAGCTGAGAATCCTCACAGCAAAAGAGCTGGGAAGTGTATTGAAGATTGGAAGGGATAAAGCCTATGCCCTTATCAGATCAAAAGGATTTCCCTCAATATGTATCGGTAAGAGATACATTGTTACTGAAAAGGCGCTTAACGAATGGCTGCAACAGTATGAGCACAAGCATTTTGTTGTGTAATACTTAAAGGAGGGTGGTACATCTGGAAGAAAAGAAGAAGCGAAATGCCAGAGGGAATGGAACATTTATTGAAAGAGAAGATGGTACTTTCATATATAGAAAGAGTGCCGGATACAATCCCAATGGCAAGAGGAAATACATATCAGTGGTGGGAGATACCAAAGCGATATGTGTTAAACGTATGAAGGAAAAGGAGCAGGCTCTTAATAAGAGAAACAGCAGGGTTATTGTTAAAGATTCTGATGTGGTTGAGGAGTTATGTCAGCGACATCTTGATTTTCAGGTAATGAATAATGAGTTGAAGCCTAAATCAATAGACAGACGGGAAGATACCATCAGGAATCAGATAGAAAAATATCCCATAGGTAAGATGCAGATTCAAGCAGTCAATCCGGCAGATGTTGAAGATCATATTAGTACACTAATAAAAAAGAATCTTTCAGTATCAACAATTAAGAAATCTCTTGATGTAATGAATGCGGCTTATGAGTGGGCTGTATTGAGAACAGAGATTGATTATAACCCCGTTGCTCAGATTAAGAAAAGTATAGTCAAGCGATTGTCTAAGCTGGAGAGCAAGAATGCTGCGGAGGCAGATGTAATTGTTCTATCTGAGGAAGAGGAAGAACTATTCCTGCAGGAGACAGTAAGGACAAATGCTAACAATGGTGAATACAAATATGCAGGCGGTTGGTATGGCAGGTTGTTACTTCATACGGGAATGAGAGTTGGTGAGCTTATTAGTCTAACATGGAAGGACTTTAATGAAGAAAAAGGGCTACTCACGATTGATAAGAACACATCGCTTGCAAGAAACCGATCCAAATCTCAATCTGAAAAAAAGTACCTTTCTAATAAGGGTACAACAAAGAATCAAAAAGCAAGGATTATTCAATTGTTTCCTGAAGCTATTGATGATTTAAATAATATCAGAGAACTTAATCCGGGTAAGCCGAATGACCTTATCTGCAGAACGAAAACCGGGGGACAGTACACCGATACAATGATGGAACATCTTATGGGAACAATTTATAAGCATGTGGATTTTGTTAATGAGGTTAGTGGTTTACATATCCTTAGAAGAACATTTGCAACCCGTATGCATGAGAACGGTGCGTCGGTAAAGGAGATAGCAGCTTATATCGGAGATTTGGAATCTACTACATTACGGTATTACATAGCGGTAAGAAAGAAGGTGGTAATGGGAAATGAGGTGACACAGGTTGTTCCAATGCCGAAGATAAGGAACAATGACTTGAATGAAAAGAAGAATGTCCCTGCCGGTAACAAGGACATTCAAGAGTAGTAAAACTAAGGAGTCTCACATACTCATATACGCAATATAAGTATAACAGAGGCTCCTTAAAAAAGAAAGATATTTTTAAGGAGAAATGTTTATGAATATTTTTGAAAAGGTCAATGCTTACGTCACATCTAGGGCTGTTGCAGAGCATTACGGACTTAGTGTACGCAAAAATGGAATGGCTTGCTGTCCGTTTCATGATGATAAGCACCCAAGCATGAAGATAGATTCTCGTTATTATTGCTTTGGATGTGGTGCTAAGGGTGACGCCATAGATTATGTGGCTAGGTTATATGATTTGTCTCAGTATGATGCTGCTTTAAAGATAATAGCTGATATGGGACTTCCGATTGAAGTTGGGAAGCATTCTGTATTATCTCCCAGTGCAATAAGCAAGATTGCAGAAAAGAAGAATCGGCAGAGACTTGAGGCAAAGTTCAAAGGCTGGTGTCTTTCAGCGGTTAATTCCCTATGTAAATGCAGAGATACAATTAAATACATTGATGAACATTTAAGCACAAGGTATCAGGGAGCTGTTTTTGATATTCCGGAAATATCGGTGTTATATCATGATAAGCCTGTCATTACTTATATGCTTGATATCCTTTGCACCGGATCAGAAGAGGAGAAGATGGAACTCTTCATAAAAGGTCGGAGGGAGGTGTCAACCATTGTCGAGAGAATTGATAACGTCAGAACAGGTTTCATGGCAGGAAGTGGCGGAGATCATAGACAGAGAAATGACTACTGTTGATGATGTATATGAGCAGCTTCTTAAACGTAAGGATGGTGCAGTTAAGCAAAGCATACCTAATTACTATATTGTCCTGAATAAAGATCCGCTTCTGAAAGAAAAAATATGCAGAAATGAAATGACAGACCGTAATGATATATGCGGAAAACTTCCATGGAAGCGTACAGCAGGTGAAAGTATAAATGACGATGATGTTGATAATCTTTGTATGTATATGGAAAGCAACTATGGGCTTATGAATGATAAGAAAATGCTCAAGGCAATAAATGTTGTTGCAACGGAAAATGGTTATCACCCCATTAAAGATTATCTTGAAAAGCTTGTGTGGGATGGTAAAAACAGGATTGGAGAATTTTTACCAAAGTATGTTGGTGCGGATAAGTGTGAATATACTTATGAGGCAACAAAGCTGTTGCTTATGGCACTGATAAGCCGGATATATTCTCCCGGTATTAAGTTCGATACGATGATATGTCTTGTGGGAGGACAAGGTATAGGAAAGTCAACATTGTTCAGATTGCTTGCAATAAAAGATGAATGGTTTAGCGATGATGTGAGACGCCTTGATGATGATAATGTCTTTCGGAAACTGTATGGTCATTGGATAATTGAAATGTCAGAAATGATTGCAACAGTTAATGCAAAGAGTATTGAGGAAATCAAGTCATTCCTTAGCAGGCAGAAGGAAACATACAAGACACCATACGATAAGTTCCCAAAGGACAGACCTAGACAGTGTGTATTTGTAGGAACAACTAATAATATGGATTTTCTTCCGATGGACAGAACAGGAAACAGACGGTTTGCACCGATACTTACCCATGCTGAGAGAATTGAGAAGCATATCCTTGAAGATGAAAAGGAATCAAGGGAGTATATAGATCAGCTTTGGGCGGAGGCTATGCAGGTATATAGAAGTGGAGATTACAGCTTGAAGTTTTCATCTGATATGGAAGATTACCTGAAGGAGCTGCAGAAAAACTTTATGCCGGAGGATACAGATGTTGGTCTTATACTTGCTTGGTTAGACGAAACGGATGAGCCTTATGTGTGCAGTCGCATGATATTCAAAGAAGCCCTCGGCAAAGATGGAGAGCCTAAGCGTTATGAAACAAATGAGATCAATAGGATCATGAAAACAAGTATCAAGGGTTGGAAATATTCCGATAATAAAACGCACCGATTCAAAAACTATGGCATTCAGAAATACTGGTACAGGGATGATGGTAGTAATGATGAAGATGGCTTTGTGGCATGTGGACAGATCGAACTGCCATTCAAATAACACATTTTATATTTTGCAAAAATGTAAACGAAAAAATGTAAACGAAAGTGAAAAATAGTATTTTTCTCAAATGGGAGATTTGGAAAGCATTGATTTTACGTTGTTTTATGCCAGACTAAAATAAAAAAAGAGGCTTTTTAAAGTTCGTTTACATCTGCTCGTTTACAAAATTGTAAATGTGAAACTGTAAACGATGGGTAAAAACTATTTTCAATAATAATATTTTAGGCGTATGCCGGAAAGGAACAATTATGGAGAGATACAACTACAAAGGAATTGAAATCATTGGGATCGATCATGGTTTTGGAAATATCAAAACTCGAAATACACATTTCAGAACGGGAGTGATCGTTAAAGATACTGAGCCATCTATCGCAACGGATGTCGTAAAGTTTGAGGACAAGTATCTTGTTGTGGGAGAGGATCACAAATCTTATGAGCCGGACAAGGTGATGAGTGATGATTATTACTATCTGACAATAGCTGCCTTTGCTAAGGAATTGAGAGTGAGAAAGATACATAATGCGAATGTGGTGATAGCAGCAGGACTTCCTCTTATGTGGCTTGGTGAACAGAAGGAGAACTTCAAAAATTATCTTATGAGGAATAAGGAATTGAAGTTTGAATATAAGGATGTTCAGTATGAGATAAATGTCATAAATGCTTATGTGTTTCCGCAAGGCTTTGCAGCGGTTGCAGGTCGGATGAAAGATTATGACGGAATGAATATTCTTGTTGATATAGGCAACGGTACTATGAATGTGATATACATTTACGATCATAAGCCTGTATCATCAAAATCCTATACGGATCAGATGGGAGTTGAGGGCTGTATAAGAAAGATGCAGGCTGAAATCCTTAATAAGATGCAGTATAAGATTCCATATGAATCATGTGAGGAGTTTCTTATCAAGGGTAATGCAGCACTTCCGGAGAAGTATATCAGTGTCATGGATAAGGTCGCAAGGGAGTATGTGGCAGAAATCATCAATCGGTTAAAGGAGTATGAGTATAATCCGGAGATAATGAGACTTGTAGTTATGGGCGGTGGTGCAGGAATCGTTAAGAGGTATATTGATATTCCTGAAGCTAGGATCGAGTACATTGATGACATTCGTGCAACTGCTGTGGGATATGAGGTTGCAGCTTATACAAATATGCAGAAAGAGTTGATGTAATGGATAGGAATAATAAATGCTTACACCTGCGTTTCAATCTTGCGGATAAGGAAGAACTGGAGCTTTGGAACTGGCTGCATAGCGAGGCTATGGCATATCAGAAATCGCTTAACGCAATTATGATATGGGAGCTTAACCATTTGAGGAACAGCAACGCATCCTGCAATAACGGTGAGGATATTGCAGATAAGATTGCGGACAGAATACTCGAAAGGTTAAGCGATAAGGCGATACTCACAAGTGTGCGTGAGAGTGATGATAAGCAAAAGAATAATAATTCTTATGCTTATATAGGAACGGAAACGCAAAGCATTGCGAGTGAGCTTGTGGAATCCAGCATATCGGATGATGTGATGGATTTCATGAATGGATTTTAAGTAGTAGCAGTTTGCTACCACTTAAAGTCCATTAGCCGCCTGAATGGTAGCATAAGTGCTACCACTTCGCAACATACCAGTGATATGTTGTGAAAGCAATCAGCAAAGCTATATGTATCATGGCAACAGATATATATGCTTTGGGGATTGGAATGCGGCGCATACATCGTGCATGGGCACGATGCACCCGATGAAACGGGGTACGTTTCCCCTCGGAGAGCGCAATAGTTTTGATGGCATGGCTGTCAAAACTAATATTGCGTTACTCTTGGAAAGAGTAACAGAAGATTTTGTGCCGTTTCCGGCACCTTTATAAAGAAACTAAATTGAGAGATAGAGCTGATTATAAATAGTAAATGTTGAGGCAGAAAGGAAGTGAGTATATGGAGAAAAAACAATATTTAAGTGTATCAGTAACAAAGGGCAGGGGAAGCCTTAATCATAATAACAGGGAGTTCGTAACAAAGAACGTGGATACCAACAGGATTAAGGATAATATAACATACATAAAGCAGGCGATAGAAGAAGCCTATGATTTGTGTTTTGAAAAGGCTGTTGAGGAGTATGATGAAAAGCAGAAACGCAAGGACAGAAAGATTGGGAGTGCAAAAGATTATCTTGAGAAGATCAGACATTCCGGCAATAAGGAAAAGGAGTTCTATGAGATAGTTGTTCAGGTGGGTAATATGCAGGACTGTCCGGTTGGCTCTGAGCTTGGGGATGTGGCTAAAAAGATACTTGATGACTATATGCTGTCATTTAGTGAAAGAAATCCAAACCTTTATGTGTTCAATGCGGTAATGCATCTTGATGAAAAGACACCACACCTGCATATAGATTATATACCCATAGCAAGAGAGTATAAGCAGGGCATGATGGCTCGTAATAGTCTTGATAAAGCTCTGAAAGAAATGGGAGTTGAGGTAGAGGGGAAGGTGAATAAGCATAATAACAGAAATAAATGCTGGCAGGAGCAAGAGAAGAATGTCATTGAGGATATTATGGGCAGGTATGATATTAAGCGCACTGCAGATAAGGGACTTCATAGGGAACACATGACGGTAGATCAGTATAAAGCAACTGTGGAGCAGATACATAATGAAGTGAAAAGCATGCCAAGGCAGATTGAAGAATCTTCTGTCCCATTTAGCAAAACAAAGGTGATGGTGGAAAAATCCGAATTGGAAAAGCTTGAAAAGAGATCAAGGCTGTCTATGGCGCATGAGAAAGCAGCTAAGGAGCTGATTAAGGAGGGAAAAGAAGAACTTAAACAGATAGCAGAAATGAAGGAGGAGGCAGCACAAAACAGGGAAAGGTCAAAGGATAGTCTTTCTGCCGCACAAAACAGAAGTGAAGAGATACTTTCGTTGACAGAGCACAAGGCAGAGGGTATATTAAGAAGTGCAGAGATCCAACGTAATGCTGTCAAGAGATACAAGGAAGATTATATTGAAAAATATAATGAGCAGCTTGAACTCAATGAAAGATATGAGCAGCTTCAGGAAAAGTACGAAGCCAGAGAAGATACGATAGACAAATTGGAACTTAAAATAGATAGACTTACGCATGAAAAACTTGAAGTGCAATGGCAACTTGAAATGCTGAAAAAAGCATTTGAAAAGAAGTTAAAAGCTGCAACTGAGCCTTTGAACAAAAAGATTGAGGAACTTAAAGATACCGTGAAGCAGGCGTATGGTTATCTTGCATGTGTTGTAAAAGCTGCCGGAATGCTTGTATATTCCGAAGATGCTTACAAAGCAAATCTTACTACTAAACAAAGAAATCTCATAGATGCTTTATCGAAATATGTTTCAGTAAGAGCAAGGGATCATGGCTTTGATGATATAGCTGATGATGTGGATAAGCATGTCAATATATCTAATGGTATTCTTGAATTGCTGCCAAAGGAAAAAAAGAGAGACAAGGGTATGTCACGATAAACAATAGTACATAAGTGCCAGCAGGCAGAAAGGAGCTATTATGGAACTTACATATCACAATGAAGGAGATTATTTGATCCCCGATCTTGAGTATAACGAACAGACAGATATAAATGAAAGCGGAGATGATGAACAATTCTTATCAAAATATGGAATGCTTCGTGAAACATTCCTGAAGGAACACCACAAGGGTATCTATACCGGAAAGCTGTTAAAGGGTACGTTATTATCCCATTGCCTTGAAATACAGAAACAGGCAGAGGAACGTGCAGAAAGAATAGCTGCTCAGATGATGGCTGCGGATGGTGTTACGGAAGAATTGAAAGCAGATGATCAGATGGAGTGGGTACGCAGAATGAACTCTATCAACAATCGTGTTGACGAGATTGTATTTTCAGAAATAGTATATCAGTTGTAAATGTAATACGGTCTGGGGGAGCTTTTCTCCAGATCGTTTTCATTATAATAAAAAAAGAAAGGATGCGGTGATTATGGGTAAAGGTTATAAGGTAGTTTATATTGTAGAGAGATTTTATGATGATTACAATTGAAAACATAAATGGTTAGAGATATTATCATTGATTCATAATGATTTTATAGGTGGATATTAATTAAAATATAATAGAAAATAAAATGTACAAATATATTGACAAATACAAAATATATGTTATTATGATTATATCAGGAATGCATTCCCTAATATTAACTAGATAACAGGAGGAAGAAATATGGATTATATTATTAAAACAACTGCAGCGATGGGTGTGCCGGGATTAGTATTACTTGTGGCAATTGAACTTGTGGGTTGTTCAGGCGGTGCTGCTATTATGGTGGCGTTAGCTGCCATAGGACCGGGTGGAGCACTTGGTGGAATTGCCACTTTAGGGATTATCCTTTTGATATCTCAAGGTATCGCAAAGTATGGTTTTGAGAATATAGCGAAGGGGGTTGTGATTGAATTATATACACAGGGAAAGACAGAACAGGAGATTAGGGAAAGAATTCAAAAAATGCCGGTTTCACATACTTTGAAACTTAAGTTGTATGAACTTCTTGGCAGATTTCCTTATCAAGCAGTTATGAATTAACTTGCATGGGGATAATGTAGAATATTATATGAAACAGGTATTCTGCATTATCCTTTGCTGTTGGAGAATATAGTTTTGGACATAGTATTGTTGTCTATAGTTATTAAAGGAGAAAAAGATGAACAATATTTCGACGAACCCGATTAATAAGACAATGGAAGTTACCGGAATGACACAGGATAATTTGAAAAGTTATTTAAATATATCTAGGCAGACAGTGATTAATTATATAGCAGACGATACCAAAATACCTAATGGAGTTATTAGAAATTTAATGAAGGTTTCCGGTTTATCTTATGAAGAACTGGCTGGGGGTATTGATATTGCGCGTGGAATTGGCTTTTCAAAAAATTACAAGCCAACGTATGAATCTATAGATGCCCGGATAAAGTCTGCGGCAGGAATCATAGGTTTTATTAATGATATGGGATATGAAGGTGATGCGAAGATAATTGAGTCAGAAAAAGAGAGGATCACGAATGATTTTAGTATTATGGCAGACAATATAGAATTTTTAAAGAAAAAACCGGTAGTTGCTGTGGTTGGGGCTGATGATTCAGGTTATAGAATAATATGCAAACAGATACTAAGTGATATTAAAACAGATATTATGAT
>CAMHMG010000024.1 GCA_946186175.1 uncultured Clostridia bacterium
TTGAATAGAGTAACAATCCCTGCCACCGGGTAGGAAATGCAGAAGATTAAGGCATTTGTGCACACGTCGTTAGGTCGTAGAAGATGTGTGGGCGGATGCCTTTTTAAATGCTTATTATTAGACGAAAGGAACATGAAAGAATGAACATTTTCAAATCAATCAAAAATCTTAACCGATATGAGTTTATCTTATGGCTGGCTTCTGTTGCTATGCTGACTGTAGCATTTATAATTAATCCTAACAAGGATTTACTGAATTTCATAGCTACATTAATAGGTGTGACCTCACTGATACTGAATGCAAAAGGTGATGCTTTGGGGCAGGTGCTTATGGTTATATTCTCCATACTTTATGGAATCATCTCCTTCAGGTTCAGATATTATGGAGAGATGATAACATATCTTGGAATGACAGCGCCGATAGCAGCTATTTCTGTAATAACATGGCTTAAGAATCCGTATGGTGAGCGTGAGGTGAAGGCAACCCACATGAATCCGAAGAAATGGACGATACTGATCTTATGCACAATTGTTGTAACCTGGGTATTCTATTATATATTGAGATTTTTTGATACGCCTAATATTCTGTTTTCCACAATATCTATCACAACAAGTTTTCTGGCGGCAGCTCTTACCATGCTTCGCAGTCCATATTATGCGACCTTTTATAGCCTGAATGATATAGTGCTGATCGTATTATGGGTGCTGGCTACGTTTGAAAATCCGACTTATTTTACAATGATCATGTGCTTTGCTATCTTTTTGGTAAATGATCTCTATGGCTTCTATAGCTGGAAGAAGATGAGGAAAAGGCAGGAGCAGTGGTAAACATTACCGGTATTATTTGCGAATACGCTGTGTTATGATTTCCTTGTAACAAATTATTAATACATATGTAACAGTACAGGAAAGGGAAGGTGTAATGTTATGAGGAAACGTAAACTAATGGCGGCAGTGATGGTACTAGCTATGACTGCGGGTATTTATTCGCCTGTCAGTGCTGCAGGATATTGCATAAATGGTAGCGGGAATAACTGTCAGGTTGTGGTGGGTGGCAATTGCCTTAACAGTGATCTGGTAAATGAGATGATCAATAACAGCAACTGCGAAGACGCAAATAACAAATGCAATACTCAAAACGGAGGGAACTGCAACAATTCAAGCAACAGCTGTGATGTAATAAATGGAGGCAATTGTGCGAATTCTGCAAACAGCTGTAATAATGCAAACATATCAAATATTATTCAAAAGTATATCTTAAGTGGAAGTACATGTGGTTCAGGCGTTTCTGATCAGGCTGTAACAAAGGCAGCTGATGAAAGTAAACAGGCTGCCAAGACCGATAGCTCATGCAAGACTTCAACGCAGTGCAGCAATGCGGGGAACTCGAAAACACAGAATGGCAGTGCATGTAAGTCAGCAATTCAAACCGATAGCTCATGCAAGACTTCAACACAATGTAGCGATAGTGAAAAGCCGAAAACACAGAGTGGCAATGCATGTAAGCCAGCAACTCAAACCGGTAGTACATGTAAGCCGGCAACGCAGAGCAGTACGTGTAAGCCGACAACACAGAGCAGTACATGTAAGCCTGTAACGCAAAGCGGAAGTACATGTAAGCCGATAATACAGAACAGAACGACAGAACAGGAATCTACGAGGGTGCAGACTTCATGTAAAGAAGAGCGGCCGGCTGCACAGAAATCAACAATTGAGAAAATAATTGAAGAAATTATCACAACTGAGCAAAGAATAACAGAACAGCCGGTATCGGAAGAAAAGACAACAGAACAGTCGGTGGAAGAGCAACCTGTAGCAGAGCAGGAAAATCAGGCAGAAGAGGCAATGCCTTCAGATTCAACAGATGAAGAATCAACAGTCGGTTCTATGAGTGAGGATCAGGCTGTGGCTGCAGACAGAGTATTGGATATAGTCAATGAAAACCGTTCATCATCAGGACTTCATACGTTAAAACTTGACGCAGATCTTTGTGCGGCTGCACAGATCAGAGCCAACGAGATCGTAACTTCATTTTCACATACACGTCCTGATGGCAGAAAGTTCAGCACAGTGTTTACAGATAATGGGATCCGTTTTACGGCAGCGGGAGAGAACATTGCCTGGGGACAGACATCACCGGAACAGGTAATGAATGCATGGATGAATAGCGAAGGACACCGCGCTAATATTATGAATTCTAATTATACCAAGTTAGGAGTTGGTCATGTTACTGTTAATGGGAGACAGTATTGGGTACAGTTATTTTCATATTAATCGGTAAAATAAAATGATTTATGGAAGGAGTAGAGTGCAAAAACTCTACTCTTTTTTTATAAACTGTGATACAATAGTCAAGATAATTAATTCAAATATAAGAGATTAATACAACAGGATGATTTTAGTTGATATTAATTACACTGTAATATCTTTCATCTGTAACATGAAAAACTTATAAAATAATATAGATATAAAAGACAGGAGGATGCGGTTATATGTATGATTGTCCGGGATGCGGTGGTAATCTGAAGTTCGATATTCCGACGCAGAGGCTTAAATGCGGTTATTGCAATAACGATTACGATCCGTATC
Source organism: uncultured Clostridia bacterium (assembly GCA_946186175.1). Taxonomy (GTDB): domain Bacteria; phylum Bacillota; class Clostridia; order Lachnospirales; family Lachnospiraceae; genus CAG-590. The sequence goes on from CAMHMG010000024.1 coordinate 2,589, forward strand.
AGATTACGAAAGACAAAGACGGTGAAGAGCAGAGAGATTTTGAAGCTACTATCTTCACCTGTCCGCAGTGTGGGGGTGAGATATTAAGTACTGATAATACTGCTGCAGGTTTTTGCAGCTTTTGCGGTGCATCTACTATTCTTACCAGCCGAATTGTAAAGGAAAAGAAACCGAATTATATCATTCCTTTTCAGAAAACTAAGGAAGATTGTAAGCGGGAATATCAGAAGCTTATGCGCCGGTTCATATATGCGCCGTCAGGGCTGAAAGATCCTGATAAGATCAACGGATTCCGTGGTATTTATATGCCCTATTGGGTATATTTCTTCTCACAGAAGACCAGCCTTAAGCTTAAAGGAAGCACCAGCTCAAGAAAAGGTGATTATGTATATACACGTCATTATGATCTTGTAGGTGACCTTGATGCATATTACAAGGGTATTAACTTTGATGGTTCATCGTCATTTGCTGATAACATAAGCGAGTCTATTGCACCGTATGACGTGAAACATATGAAAGAATTTACGCCTTCGATCTTAAGCGGTTTCTATGCTGATACCAATGATCTTGGCAAGGAATTATACAACGATGATGCTAAACAGATAGCTGATGATGAGACGTTACAATTTGTCAAAAAGAATAAAGAATTTTCAAGATATAATATGACGGTTCCGGGTAACCTGACTTCATCTTTCAATACGAAAACGGAATCTGTTGATCTGGCAATGTTTCCGGTATGGTTCATGTCATATAAGAACAATGACCGTGTTACATATGCGACGGTTAACGGACAGACAGGTAAAGTATATGCTGATATGCCGGTTTCCATTCAGAAATATCTGATTGGAACTTTGATTCTTGCAATTCCCATTTTCCTGTTGTTGAATATGTTCCTTACCATTATCCCTACGGCACTTGTTTCCTTTGCTGCAATTATTGCAGCGATAGTTGCGATAGTATATGCTGCTGAGCTCAAAAAGATAGCAGTTAAAGAAAATGATGAAGATGATAAGGGTAAACAGGAAGCTAACAGGCTGGCGCGTATAAGAAGAGAACGTAAAGAAAGAGAGGCTGCAAGGGCAGCCGGAGTAGAAGAACCCATGGTTTCTTCGGCGAAAAAGAATAATAACCCCAAAACTAAGACTGAGGAAAAGAAACGTAAAGGGCTGCCTGTTACAATTATTATAATGTTGATATTTTTTGTGGCAAGTCCTGCAATTACTATGGCAGCATCATTTGCCGCTGTGTTTGGCAAAACCGGTGTCAGCGTGATTTCTTTAGTAATTGTATTGATAACACATTTTATAAGTGTCGGTACATTGAAGAAGATAGATGCAAAGAAAGGATTGCCCACAACACTGTGGGTTATAATTGCTGAAGCCATAGCCCTTTTTGTAAGTGTATTCGATCTTGTTAAAGACGTATATTATTATGGTGTGGTTATACTGATATTGGTAACGGTTGCAATTGTTCTGATTGATATTATAAGCAGCTATAATATTTTAGCAACAAGAAAATTACCTCAGTTTGATTATCAGGGAGGTGATGATAATGCATAATACTAGGAATAAAAAAATAGGTATATATAAACTGTTTGTTTTGGTATGTATAAGCATTTCTGCATTATTATTACCATGCGCTGTTCATGCCTCTGAAGTTGATGAAGGCAGTGTAGAGATTTTTGATGAAACTGAAGATGGTGAATATGAAGCGTCTACAGATAATGTTTCTGATGACAAGACGTATGAGTATATTAATTCCACAACGAACTACAAAGCCCTGATTGAAGATAACGCAGGACTTTTGGATGATTCCCAGAGAGAAACGCTGCTCTCAGAAATGGAAAAGATCACAACCTATGGTAATGTGGCATTTCACACTGTAGATGCTAATAACTCTACCGCTGATGTTTATGCGGCGGGTTATTATCACAATAAGTTCAACAAAGAAAGCGGTACACTTTTCTTAATTGATATGGACAATCGTAAGGTTTATATATTCTCTGATGGTGATATATATAAGACAGTAACCAAGACTTATGCCAATATTATTACGGACAACGTTTATACATATGCCTCAAAACAGGATTACTATGGCTGTGCATCTAAGGTATTCGAGCAGGAATATGATCTCTTAGAGGGAAGAAGAATAGCGCAGCCGATGAAATATATAAGTAATGCACTGCTTGCAGTGGTACTTGCGTTGTTACTTAATTATATATTGGTAAGAGTATATGCCGGTTCAAAGACTCCAAGCAGAAAAGAACTGCTTAACGGAATATTCGTTGAAAAGAAACTCAACAATACCAAGGCAATATTTACTAATGAAACCAAGAGATATGATCCGATAGAAAGCAGTTCCGGCGGTGGATCGTCCGGAGGCGGCGGTGGCGGAGGCGGCGGTGGATCGTCCGGAGGAGGCGGCGGCCACAGCTTCTGATTGATAGTATAGGCACGAATCTTTAATGGTGTCCTAGGCGTACGAAATATACATTTTACGATATGACAGGCATATCATATTAAACGGTTTATAGAGGTTATGTTATGGCAAAGCAGATGACAGAGTTAGAGAAATATTATAATAAATTTAATGAAGACAAGCGTCTGCTTTCAAGACATGGGCAGGTTGAATTTATTACATCAATGAAATATATTCATCATGCACTGGATGAATATGCTGATCCTAAGATAATAGATATTGGTGCAGGAACAGGACGATATTCGGTTGCTTTAGCAGAGGAAGGATATGATGTAACTGCTGTTGAACTGGTAAAATATAACTTAGGTATTCTTAAGCAGAAGCAGAGCTCGGTTAAAGCTTATCAGGGTAATGCTTTAAATCTTAAAAGATTTGAAGATGAAAGCTTTGATGTCACTCTGCTCTTTGGTCCGATGTATCATTTATTCTCCTTTGAGGATAAAGTGAAAGCATTGTCAGAGGCCAAACGTGTTACAAAGACAGGTGGTACAATTCTTGTGGCATACTGCATGAATGAATATTGTGTGCTCATGTATGCATTTAAAGAAGGTAAGCTTAAGGAGTGTAGAAAAGACAATCGTCTGACTGAAGATTTTCATTCGGTTTCGAGTGAAAAGGATCTATATGATTATGTCCGGATCGAGGACATAGATCGTATTAACAGTGAGGTGGGACTTGTACGGGATAAGATCATTTCACCGGATGGGCCTACGGATTATATGCGTCCTGTGATCAATGCTATGGATGAGGAGACATTTGAAGAATATATCAGATATCATTTATCTATATGTGAGAGACCGGATCTTATAGGCGCCGGTGCACATACGTTAGATATATTGAAAAAATAGGGAAGGAATTATTAATGACAGACCAGAATACGTTTACGGAAGTGCTAAGAGAAGTTGCAGAGATAGTAAGAAATGCAGAGGTACCGATGTCCGAAGAAGATATAATGGCATATTTTGATGATATAGAATTATCTTCCGGACAGAAGAAGATGGTGTTCGATTATCTTAGCAACTTAGACAATGAAGATAATATAGAAAATGATAATACGGAGGCTGATAATGGAGAAACCGGAATTGATGAAGCTTCGAAGAACTCTAAGGTCCTTAAAGCATACATGGAAGATATATCATTACTACAGACTTATTCGGAAGAAGAAGTGATGGCTTTGTATAAGCGCCTTTTTGCCGGAGAAGAGGATGTTATTGAGACGATAGTAACGGTATGGCTTAATAAGGTGATAAAGCTTGCAGAGAAATATATTGATTTGCATGCTAAGCCGGAGGATCTGATACAGGAGGGCAATATGGCGCTTTTGATGAGACTTAATCAATTGTGTGGTACGCCTGACTGCTCTGATGCAGAGAAGAATTATCAGGAGATAGAAGAAGGTCTTAGTAAATGTGTAGAGAAAGGCATAATGGATTATATCTCTGAATGGGATAACGAGAAACAGCAGGAGAATACTTTGGTTGGCAAGGTCAGTCTTGTTCATGAGGCATCGCAATTTTTGGAGGCAGAGAACGGTGTGGCACCGACTTTGGAGCAGTTATCTGATTTTACAAAGTTGTCAATGGATGAACTGACAGCTATCAAAGGGTTTATCAATAAAACAGAACAGCACTAAGGTTTAAGTCACGCTCCTTAAGGAGCTTACCTGTAGGTGTTAATAAAGGTGATGTGATGGAAGAAAATATTAAAATTCTTGTTGCTGATGATGCAAAAGATATTCGTGATGTGGTTAAGATAATGCTTGAGTCGGCAGGGTACGAGGTTGTGCTTGCCTTAAATGGCAGGGAAGCTATTGAAAAGTATGATGATTCAATCAAACTGGTTATACTGGATATTATGATGCCGCATATTAATGGGATAGATGCCTGTGCGAAGATAAGAGAAAATGCTGACGTTCCGATCCTGTTCCTTACAGCGAAATCAGCAGAGTCAGATATGGTGGAAGGCTTTGAGTCCGGTGGAGATGATTATCTGACCAAACCGTTTTCGTCTACAGAATTATTGTTAAGAGTTAAGGCCTTGCTCAAAAGACCACATATGAAAGAGTCGGAATCACAAGATAGGTCTAAGGTAATTATTCAGGATATTGTTTTGGATAAGGAGCTTCAGCAGGTTATTAGGGATGGCGAGACTATACCGCTAACTGAGATAGAATACAAGATTTTGTTGTTGCTGGCATCTAATAGAAATCATATTTTTACAGCAAAAGAGATATATGAGAATGTTTGGAATGAAGCGTTTTTGCCTAATTCTACTAATACTGTAATGGTTCATATAAGAAATATAAGGAAGAAATTAGGCGATACCGGACCGTCACCTAAGTATCTGTATAACAGTTGGGGAAGGGGTTACAGGATTGTCTAAAGTTTTTGAAGCATTTAAGACAAAATTATTATGGAAGATACTTGGTTGTATTATATTATCCGGAGCTGTTGCGATAGGTCTTGCCTTTCTGTTTGCAAAGGCAGGCAGTTATTATGTCGATAATACATTTGACAGCCAGGAGGTCAATCGTAATTTTCAGCTCAAATATATGGAAGAGCTTCAGCGGTATGTGTATGATAACAAGATTACGACGTCTAATATTTCGTTGCTGGAGGATTGGGCAGAAGACAATAACCTGGTATATTTTTCTGTATATCTGAAAAAGAAAATGATCTTTAATTCCGATTACAGTTATGCGAGTGAAGAAGAGATTGAAGAGATTGCAAACGAAGAAGATACTTCAACTCTTGATTTTGATTATTTTTATAAGCTTGAACTATCTGACGGTACCAGTGTAAGAGTAGATATGTTCTGTTATGATTTCTATAACTATGTGTATTATGTGATTGCTTTATCTGTGGTAATAGGAATAATAATATTTATTGTTGTATTTACTAAATTGATCAACAGAAAACTCTTATATATTAAGCAGTTAGAGCGGGAACTCAGTATACTTGAGGGCGGGAATCTGGAATACCCAATAACCATAAAGGGCGATGATGAGATTGGAAGTCTTGCAAGAGGTATCGATCAGATGAGACTCTCTATAATGGAAAACAATGCGAAGGAACAGAAAGCACTTCAAGCCAATAAGAACCTCGTGACAGCGATGTCACATGATTTAAGAACACCGCTTACAACACTTACGGGTTACCTTGAAATATTATCCATGGATAATATTAGTGATGATGAGAAGAAGAAACACTATCTTGAGCTTTCAATGAAGAAAACGAAAGAAATCCGAGAGCTGTCAGATGAGTTGTTTGAATATTTCCTTGTTTTTGAAGAGGGGCAGAGAAAAATTGATGTTATGCCTGTTCCGGCATACGAACTGGTTTCAGATCTTATTGAAAATCAATTCCTTAACTTAGAGGAGGATGGCTATACTGTAATAGGAGATAATAGTGTGGACGAGGATGCAGGTAATTGCCTGATCAACTCGAAATATATGATAAGAGTGCTTAATAATATTTTATCTAATCTAGGTAAGTATGCAGATAAAGAAAGCCCTATTGAAATCTCATGTAATATAGAGGATAATAAATTATATATTCTTATTAAAAATGCTGTCAAAAATAATATTGATCCTCACGAAAGTACCAAAATCGGACTTATAACATGTGAGAGGATTATGAAGCTTCATAAAGGGGAATTTGAGGCATCTGAACATGAAGGAGAATTTATTAATAAATTGGTAATACCAATGGAAAAGAGATAGAGAAATATAATTATAGGAGGATGGAAAATGCTGGGAATTATTGGCGCGATGGATGAAGAGGTCGCTAAGCTGAAGGAACATATGGATGATGTCAATGTTGAGACCATAGCGGCTATGGACTTCTATGAGGGAAAGCTTAACGGTCATTCGGTGGTTGTTGTAAGATCGGGAATAGGTAAAGTAAATGCGGGGATGTGTGCGCAGATATTGGCACTCAAATATAATGTAGATGCCATTATCAATACAGGTATTGCCGGCTCGCTTGATGCAGATATTGATATTGGCGATATTGTGCTTTCGACTGATACATTAGAACATGATATGGATGCTGTTGCATTTGGCTATCCGGTTGGACAGATTCCGAGAATGGATACTCTGTCATTTACTGCAGATGAGAAACTTCGAAGCATTGCTAAGGAGGTATGTAACAAAGTTAATCCCGACATTTCTATTTTTGAGGGCAGAATAGTCAGCGGAGATCAATTTGTATCGGATAAGGCTAAGAAGGAATGGCTTTCATCTACTTTCTCCGGCAGTTGTACAGAGATGGAGGGTGCGGCCATTGGTCATGCGGCTTATCTTAATAAAATACCGTTTCTTATCATAAGAGCGATTTCAGACAAGGCAGATGATTCGGCTTCAGTTGATTATCCGACATTTGAGGCAAAGGCAATTGAGCATTCAGTGAAATTATTACTTGGATTATGTGAAAGATTATAACTGTTCAGGTAGAATCTCGCATTCACTGCGAGATTCGTAGAAAAAAGTACATTTTACGGTACGACAGGCATATTGGAATGTGCTTTAGCACCATGCCTGTCGCGTATCTATGAAGCATTGGTGAATAGATACGAAAGATTATAAATTAGAAGGAGGAAGATATTATGGATTTAATACCAAGCTTTTCTGTTGACCATACAGCTATTATCCCGGGAATATTCATCAGCCGTCAGGATAGAGTTGATAATGGGATAATTACTACTTATGATATAAGGGTGACAAGACCGAATAGGGAACCGGCAATTGATGTTGCGGCAATGCATTCGCTCGAACATTTAATAGCAACTTTCCTTAGAAATGACCCTGACTGGAAGGAAGATATTATATACTGGGGGCCTATGGGCTGTCTTACCGGTTTTTATCTTATACTTAAAGGCAACCGTTCTCCTAAGGATATATATGAATTGATACTTAACGCATTCAAGTCAGTACAGAGTGCAAAAGATGTTCCCGGAGCATTACCTGAGAATTGTGGCAATTATCTCATGCATAATCTTGAAATGGCAAAATGGTATGCTAAGAGATTTGAAGATTATCTTGAGGATAATGCTGATAATTCATTGATCTTTGAATACCCGAAAACTGAAAGACTTGTAACGGATGACGGACAGAAGTTCTTTGACTCTTGATAAACTCATCGGCGATCTTCAAACCTGATTCGTTAACTTTTAAAATAAATTAGGGACGAATATTCAAAATAATAGCTAATTGTTACAAAAGTGTTACAATTTATTAAAAAAGGGGTTGCATTATTCTTAAATTATGTTAAAATGAAAGACATGATTAAGAAAAGAGAAAGGTACTTATACGATATGAAACGCAGAGTATTATTTTTGACCCTGTTAATGATGTTTGGTTTTGTTTTTACATTTACATTAAGAACTAATGCGGCTACAGCTAAGCCGAAACTTAATAAAAGCAGGCTTGTTTTGGAAATGGACACAGAGGAACGTTTGCAGATTTTGAATCGTGATTCTGCAATTGACGCAGAGGGATTAGCAACAGCTGATGATCCTAATGAGATTGAGATCGATCCGTCAATCAAATGGACAAGTTCTAACAAGAAGGTTGTGAAGGTTGATGAGGCAGGTGTTCTTACACCGGTTTCTGTAGGAAGTGCTAATGTTACAGCTAAGGCTGATGGAAAGAGATATACATGTAAGGTTACGGTTATAGATTATACCGGAATGACTGAGGAGCAGAAGGAAGTTGTAAGTTACGCATTACAGTTTGTTGGCAATCCATATCGCTATGGCGGTATTAGCTTGACAAAGGGTGCTGATTGTTCCGGATTTACACATTCTGTATATAAGAAGTTTGGATATAAACTTTTCCATAATGCATATCAGCAGATGGTTGACACTAAGAGTGTTAAGATGAAGAATATTCAGCCCGGAGATTTGATTTTCTATGGAAGCAGTAAGAGTAGCTGCTCACATGTTGCTTTATATATAGGTAGTGGTAAGGTAGTTCATGCTTCTACTGAGACTACAGGAATCGTAATTTCTAATTATAAGTATAGAAAGTATTGTGGAGTTGGACGAGTGCTTAAGAAGAGTACAGTTACTGATCCTAACACAACTAATCCGGATGTAACAGATCCTATAGTACCACAGAATACAGATGCTGTAACAAGATATGCAGTTTCTGCTAAGTAGAAGATGTTTAACAAAGATAATAATAGACGGTGGTTTAGAGATAGCCACCGTCTATTTTAATTATTTCGCCAGTGAGGTAAGCCGGAGATTTATATAGTAGATAAACTAAATCAGCAATTTCTTCGGGAGAAGCCATTCGGCCTATCGGAATATCATTACATATATTTTCAATTTCATCATTTGAGAAACAGGCGTTCATTTGTGTATTGACTGTTCCGCAGGCTATAGCGTTTACGGAAATATTGCTGGGGGCCAGTTCTTTTGCTAATGCCTGAGTGAAGGAGTTGATTCCTCCCTTAGATGCACTGTAAGCAACTTCACAGGAGGCTCCACTTAGACCCCACATGGATGAAATGTTGATGATATGGCCGGATTTTTCTTTCACCATGTATGGAACTGCGAGGTTACAGCAATTAAAAACAGAAGTAAGATTTGTATTGATTACATTATTCCAGTCTTCTATAGACATGTCAGTTAGTAATCCTACATAGGATATACCTGCATTGTTTACTATAAGGTCAATCCTTTTATATCTGTCGATTATGTCAGTTATCATTGATTTTACAAAATCATGATCTTTAATGTCACCTGTGTATGCGACACCTTCTGCACCCAAATTTTCTATTTCACTTTTAACATTAAGTAAGTCCTGTCTGTTATGATAAGAATTAATAACTATGTGATCAAAATGATTGGCAAGCTTTAGTGCGATTGATTTGCCTATTCCTCTTGAAGCTCCGGTTATAAGAGCGGTTGTTTTCATTATAACATCTCCTTTTATACATATACTGATTCAGGTAATTGCGAAACTTAAGTTTTTCTTCTTTTGCTCTGTACAATATGTACAAAGCATAACATAACAAATATGAGTTTCGCAATTACCTTATATAAGTATCAGATATTTATATACGAACATTAATAATAGTCAATTTTAAGTATATAACGAAAAGGTTGAAAAGAAAAGACAACAATGATATAATATGTAAGATTGTTTAGAAATAATATAAGCTTAATGATTACAGGAGGCAGGATAATGGATAAGAAAACAATGCTGAAACTGTTTGGAGAGGAGTTTTTACGATCTTTGGTCGTATTGATGGCGATTTTAATAGTAGGGTTTTGTGCATTTTTTGTTATTAAGGTGAGAAGTGATAAGAAGAATGTTGCAGAGAATAATACTGAGCAGGCAACTACACTTAGTGACGAAGAACTTCAGGCAATGCTTAGTGAGGAAGACACAGAAGCTTCTGAAGAGGATACGGAAGAGGTCACAACAGAAGAAGTGACTACAGAGGAAGTTACGACTGAAGAGCCTACAACAGAGGAACAGGATATTCCTTCAACCGATAAGAAGATTCTTGTACTCAATAGCACCAAGACTAACGGTTTGGCTTCAAAATGGATGAATAAGCTTACGGGTGAAGGTTTTTCTAATGTATCTAAGGGTAATTATAGTTTATCCAGAGAAGCACAGACGAAAATATATGTTCCGGAAGAAGGTATGGGTAAGGATTTGTTGCCATATTTTAGTGATGCAGTTATAGAGGTTGGTACTTTGGATTCCGGAATAGATGTTTCTACAAGTGGTGTTGAGATATTTATTGTTATCGGATCTAATGATGTTACTGTACAGTGATTTGGGGATGTTACGATGCAGGATAGAGTACGTTTGCTTGGAATTGCGGTCAACACCGCATCTACAAACGCTGCGAGTGATGCGGCCATAGGTTATTTAGAGGAAGAAAGCTGTAGATTCGTCTATCTCGTTAATAGTGAAACATTGATCATTCTTCAGAATAATTCTGAAGAGGAGAATGTTTTAGAAGATTGTGATATGATATTGCCCGGAACTTTAAGCGTTAATTCGAGCGTAGATGAAGTGTTGGGTTATAAGCGTGATCCGTTTTTTCTGGAATCGTATTTTGATAGGATATTTGATTATGCTGTTGAAAATGGATGTGAGATTCAGCTTATTGCCGGCAGTGAAGAACAATATACTTCTGTGCAGGACAGTATTCATGAAAAGTGGTCATATCTGACTTTGTCGGGGACATATCTTACAGAGAAGGATTCTTCGTATGAGCACATTGTAAATGAGATTAATTCTATTGCTCCGGATATTTTGATATTGGCATTAAATGAAAATATGCAGTTGAAGCTTCTTGAAAATTATCGCAATCAAATGAATGCGGGTATGATTCTTTTCACAGGAAATACTTTGTACAACAAAGCTGTGTCAGAGGCAAAGGTTCCTGAATCAATAGAAAAACTTAAGATTGAGAATATATACAAATGGTTTCATAAGGATAAGAGCGGAAAGAGCCTGTTTAACAACATTAAGATGAAACTAAGAATTAAGAGAGATAAGTAGTCATTATAACGAAAATCATCCGGTTTATATTGTCACAGTTGCACAATGACAAATTGTCATTAGTGTAATTGCACTAAATGAGCCGAATGATTTTTTTTATTTGCGAGTATTATGTCGATTTTTGTTTCGAAAGTGTTACAAAACCTAAGTATATAGGTAGTTTTAGATAATAAAGCAAAAGAAAATATGTCTTTTTTTATAATAAAGTTTTGCTCTTTGACAGAATCAACAAATAATTCCAAATTTATTTGTTGAATAATAGTATATCATTTGGAAAATAAATGATGTATCATAACATCATGATTGATAGTCAGAATATTATAAAATCCAAGGAGGAAAATTTAAATGGCTAGTTTATCGCTCAAAAACATTTACAAGATTTATCCTAATGGTTTTAACGCTGTTAAGGATTTCAATCTTGAGGTACAGGACAAAGAATTCATAATTTTCGTAGGCCCATCAGGATGTGGTAAGTCTACTACTCTTCGTATGATCGCAGGTCTTGAAGATATTTCATCAGGCGAGTTATGGATTGGAGATAAGATGGTCAATGATGTTGAGCCTAAGGACAGAGACATCGCAATGGTATTCCAGAGTTACGCTTTGTATCCACATATGACAGTATATGAGAACATGGCATTTGGTCTTAAGTTAAGAAAGGTACCTAAGGAGAAGATCGATAAACAGGTACACGAGGCAGCAAAGATTCTTGATATTGAGCATTTGCTTGATCGTAAGCCTAAGGCTTTATCAGGTGGACAGAGACAGCGTGTTGCTATGGGACGTGCTATCGTGCGTGAACCTAAGGTATTCCTTATGGATGAGCCTTTATCAAACTTGGATGCTAAGCTTAGAGTACAGATGCGTGTTGAGATTTCTAAGTTACATCAGAGATTACAGACAACAATTATCTACGTTACACATGACCAGACAGAAGCTATGACACTTGGTACAAGAATCGTAGTTATGAAAGATGGTATTATTCAGCAGGTTGATACACCTCAGCATTTATATGATAATCCAACTAATATGTTTGTTGCAGGATTCATGGGAATGCCACCTATGAACTTCATTGAGTGTAAGGTAGTTAAGTCTGGTATGGACGTACTTCTTATGTTTGGTTCTCATTCAATCAAGCTTCCTGATTCTAAGGCACAGATTTTACTTTCACAGAATTACATTGATAAGGAAGTTGTATTAGGTATCCGTCCAGAGGATATTCATGATGAGCAGTTATTCCTTGAGTCATCACCTGAGAGTGTTATTGATGCTAATATCACAATCTATGAGATGCTTGGTGCAGAGGTTTATTTGTACTTTACAATCGATCAGTTCGATATAACTGCAAGAGTTAACCCTCGTACAACAGCAAGACCTGGTGATTCAGTTCAGTTAGCATTTGATCTTTCTAAGATTCATATCTTTGATAAAGAGACAGAGCAGAAGATTTTAGACTAATAATAATTAAAAAGAAGGCTGTAATTATACAATTAATAATTACGGCCTTTTTTTATTAGAATAAGGATTATTTTGCTGATTTGTCAGCACTGTTTAAATAATTGTGAACACATGCAGCTATAGCAGCACCAATAAATGGAGCTATGATAAATACCCATACACATGATATAGGATCACTGTTACCATTAATTGCAGCTACGATCGCAGGTCCAAGACTTCTAGCCGGATTGACAGATGTTCCGGTAAGACCTATTCCAAGAATGTGAATCAGAACTAATGTAAATCCGATTACTACTCCTGCAAATGATCCGTGATTAGATTTTGCATCTGTTACTCCTAAAATTGTAAGTACGAAGAAAAATGTAAGTACGATTTCTACTACACATCCTGCAGCGGCACTTCCATTAACTCCAGCAAGTCCATTAGAGCCAAATCCTCCTGTCATGTCTGTAACGTTGCCAAGAGAGAAGATTAAAGCAAGTAATCCTGATCCGGCAAGTGCACCAAGACATTGAGCGATTACATATCCGATAAAGTCAGGAACACTCATCCCTCCTGTCATAAGGACACCAAGAGAAACTGCCGGATTGATATGGCAGCCTGAGATGTTACCTACGCAATAAGCCATACCTACAATGGTAAGACCGAAAGCAAGAGCGGTTAGTAAATAACCTGAGCCGTTAGCAGCATCACAACCAACTAGCATTGCGGTACCACAGCCAAGTGTTACAAGGGCACAGGTACCAATGAATTCTGCGACATAATTTTTCATGTCATATCCTCCTTGAATATTAAATTTTTTACAGGATAGATTTTAACATGATATGTTGTGGTTGTTCAATACTAATATTGTATATGTTGTAGATAATAAATAATCACCATGGATATTGAGTATTAATCCATGATGATTATATTAATATTATAATTACACTTCTTCAACATTATTAAATGTCCACGCATACAGATTAACGGCAATAATAGGGGTACCGCAATATTCGCATACCTTTGCACCAAGTGATTTAAGTGGGGCGCCACAATTGGGACAGTTAATTCCAAGAGCGTGATCCAGTTCGTTCTCTACCTTGTTTCTATCTTGTATATATACAAGGTCCACGTTGTAACGTGTCTGGTATTTATATTCCCTGGATCCGTCTGTAACGCTGTTGTCGCCTAAGTCTGTTATATAGTGAAAACACTCCAGAGACGACTGGAAAGTAACGATACATCTTCCCTCTGATTTTCTGTATTGGGATATTTCGGTTCTGTGTATATGAACCGAATCAAAATGTTCTCTTAAGTTCTTCTCTGTAAAGCTACCTATATAGTCGGTGAGCTTTTGCTTAAGCTCAGTGCTTCCGTCATTGAGCAGTCCTGCGCTTCCTGCACTAACACCTGCCAGATAGCTTGTAAGTACATTGGTTGCTCTTACCTTCATTTCATTGTAATTAAAATCCGGGAAGTCTTCTGAAATCTTTGGAAGCAAAAGGCTGGTCATGGCAGATACGGATTTGGGAGTAGATGCGTATTCTACCTGCATCTCCTTTGCTGCCTGTCTGATATCTGAAGTGCCAAACAATTCATTTGAAAATTCACGAGCTTGTTGTCTGATATATAAAAAGGCTACAATTCCGATTACCATGATCATTAATATCAGAAGCAGGATTATAAGTAATATTGCCATTCGTTCTCCTTATCATCAATATTATATATACGACTATGTTAAGCTCGCCATTCGTCCTACGGACTCAGGCTTGCTAAGCGCCGCTGTATACAGAAAGTTACCCAATCAGCCATCGCCTTGCGGCTTGGTTAGCTTTGCATACTTCGAACTAAGCACACTAAGGTATGCTAAGTTCTCAGGTATCTTGGACTTTCATGGTAAAACAGAACAGCACTAAGGTTCAGTTGCGCTCCTTTAGGAGCTTACTTCACCAAGTGCATCATTTATACATGAAAGTAACACTCATCTGCGCTCTCCCGGCTTGATTCGTTGACTTTCATTGTAAAAATGACTGCGGGATATGTGCTTTCCCGCAGTCACCGTTCGTATTCTTAGAATATTTGTTTATTATTGTACGTCATTTTCATCGAATACATCGCCGCATTCAGGACAGAATTTCGGAGCATTGTGTGGATCTTCCGGTGTCCAACCACATTTATCACAGCGATATAATGGTGCTCCTGCAGGTTTCGGTTTGCCGCATTCCTGGCAGAACTTTCCGAGATTAACTGCACCGCATGAACAGGTCCATCCCTGAGCCGGAGCAGGCTTCGGTTTGCCACAATTAGAGCAGAACTTTGCAGTGTTAGAAGTTCCACATTCACATGTCCATGAATTAGCTGCAGGTGCGGCTGCCGGAGCAGGTGCACCGCCTGTAGGCTGTGGCGGAGGGGTTTGCTGTTGCTGTTGTCCCATAGCAAATAAGTTGCCGGCATTCATTCCACCAGCCATATTAGCCATGTTCATGCCTGCAAATGCCATCATAGGACCTGCAGATGTGTTAGATGCAGCAGCCTTCATAGCTTCTGCCTGTGCTCCTGTAAGAGTGGCAGCAGCCATTGTAGGATCACGCAATACTGCGCTCTTTTGAAGATCCTTGATCATCTGCTCGTCTTCCTCAGATGCTTTGATCGTATTAATACCAAAAGAAACAATTCTTATACCACGAAGCTCGCCCCATTTTGAAGAAAGCTGTTTGTTAAGTGCTTCTGCAACCTCTAAGGTATGAGCAGGTACTGCACTATAACGGATTCCCATAGCTGAAATCTCAGCAAATGCAGGTTGTAGGGCTGTCATAAGTTCTGACTTTAATTGGCTGTCAATCTTATCTCTTGTGTATGTATCAGGTACATTACCACATACGTTGGTATAGAAGAGGATAGGATCAAATATTTCGTATGAGTATTCACCGTTACAGCGAACAGATATATCAACGTCTAATCCGATATTCTGGTCAACAACACGGAAAGGTACAGGCTGAGCTGTTCCGTACTTGTTCCCCATGATTTCCTTAGTGTTAAAGAAATATACTCTCTGATCCTTGCCGACATCACCGCCGAAGGTGAAACGTCTTCCAATCTGAGCGAAGGTTTTCTTGATGTTCTCACCAAGAGGTCCGTAAAGTAAGCTTGGTTCAGAAGAAGTATCATATAAGAATTCTCCTGCTTCAGCACAAATCTCTGCGACCTTACCCTGATCAACAATGATCATACACTGACCTTCGTTGACTGCGATTACGGAACCATTGGAAATGATATTGTCATTACCCTTATTAGCTGTTCCGAACTTACCGCTTGTACGATGTTGTCCTTTCTTGACCAATACATTAGTTTCGAGTGAATCACAGTAGAAGTACTCTTTCCACTGATCAGCCATTACGCCGTTAATGGCGCCGCCAATTGCTTTGATTAATCCCATAATGTTCTCCTTTTTAAATAAATTATTATTGCTAATTCAGATTTAATATATGTGTATATGTTTATAAAAAATACACAAGGTTATTATACATTTTCTGTTGAAAAAAGTCTAGTATTTACGAACGGTATCTTTACAATCTTTTATGAATTCGATATAATCGTCTATGAACTAATGTTCGTGAAATTCGGGTTTGTCGAGATGTTTGTCTGACGGACGCACAGTTATGATTGGTTAAAGGTTGTGA
>CAMHMG010000025.1 GCA_946186175.1 uncultured Clostridia bacterium
TCAAAACTAAATCTTACATCGATAAGCGAGGACGAGGCAAACTCAGGAGAATTTGCCTATTATTGTATTCTCATCTCTTATAAATGATGAGATGAAGAGAAAGGGTGAGAAGCTTGGAGCAGATGCACAGATTACAAAGCCTGAGATTGGTAAGTTGGTTAGAACTATAGATGAACTTATCATTAATGGTAGAAAACCGGAGGATGAGGAGATATAATTCCCGGTGTTAGTTTACTAGATTATTAAATTAAAATTGGGACTGCCGGATGGCAGTCCCTTTAAATTATCTGAATGGAATCCGCGACATAACAATAAAATTAGTCTAAAGAAAATTCTCCTGTTGTATCTTCATTAAATACACAGTAAACCATGTTCTCTTCAGGCTTAACGTATAACTGTAAAGAAGAAAGCTCTGAAGCTTTCTTGCCGCCGTCAGTCCATATCTTCTTAGCCTTAGCTATTAAATCTTTTTCTTCTAACTGTTTTTCCTGATATTCAACATATAATGTAGATTTCATAATAATATCCTCCTTCTAGATTCATTCAGACATTAAATACTATATAATAAATGGTAATAAATTGCAATAGCAAAATTATTTGTTGTATTCAGTTGATGTTTCTTGTTAAATTTGAAAAGGTATGGTACAATACTCTTGTTGTTTTTTAATATGAAGTATTATGAGGTGGCATATCATTATGGATGAGAGTTATCTTGATAATCTATTGAATGAGTTTTCATTAGATAAAGAGATTGATCATAAAATTGAAGATGAGCTTGATGAACAGATTCAGAATGAAAAAGAAAGATATCAAGAAGAGAAGTCTGTATCGAGAGAAGAGGCGTTTAATTATGATCTTGAACAGGATGCTATTGATGGTGTGCCTGATAATGATTTTGATTTTTCTGAAGATCAGATTGATGAATTAGACAATCTTGATAATCTTGCCGATTTAGATATTGGAGATCTGGATTTTTCCGATATTGATTTTGATGATTTAGACATCACCAAATTAAATACAGACATCAATGATTCTGATTTTGATGCGCTATTGAAGGATTTCGAAGGTGATTTGGAGATACCTTCATTAGATGAAGATGGGAATTTTCAGAGTTCGGACAATGATTCGACAGAGTCTTTTGGAGTAGATGATAATAGTGGACATTATGAAGGTTCATCAGATGATGATATTCAATCACAAGATTATTCGCCTGAAGAATTATCTGAGAACTCAACAGAATCATTAACAGAATTATTAACAGACAATGATTCGGCAGATAGTTCCATAGAAAGTGATGACCTGTCCGAGATGTTACAGGAGAATACAGCGGATCTTAATGAAGATAATTTTGATGCTGATTCATTTCTTGACAGTCTGCTCAATGAGGAATCTATAGATGAAACCAAAGTTGACGATTTTTCTACTCAGGCAGACGCAAGCGTGGATGATACTCAAAATGATGGAACTGAAGATAATGCTTATGAGGGGACTTCATTAGATGAACTGTTAGGAGAAGAAACAGCCGGAGAAACGATTGCTACACCTACTGAAACGGATAATTCTGCTGGTATAGGTAATGTTGATGAAGGCTTTGATTATAACGAAGATGATCTGTTCTCGATGTTGGATATGAGGGAAAACGGTGGTGACGGGAATCAGGATAATACGGAGCCTGCTCCGTCGTCATCTACGGAAAATTCATCAGGTGAGCCGGATGTGTCTGCTTTAGAAGGTCTTGAAGATTTAGATGATTTAGAAGATTTATCAGAAAAACCCAAGAAAAAAAAGAGGTCCCTGATGGAGATACTCTTTGGAGAACCGGACGAGGATGATGAACCTACTGAGGAGGAACTGAAAGCCAAAGAAGAAAAGAAGGCTGCCAAGAAAGCAAAAAAGGAAGCTGCTAAAGAAAAAAAGAAGGCTGCTGCAGATAAGAGCAAAGAGGAGAAAAGTAAGAAGGACTCCGATAAAAAGAGTAAAAATGAGGCAAAAAAGAAGATTAAGGCTGCGAAGAAAGCTAAGAAAAAAGCAGAGGATGCTGCAGAAGCTGCAAAAGAAAAGAAGCTTAATAAGCCTGCCGTTATATTCATTTTTTCTATATTGCTTGGTGGAGTTGGCTTTATGTATTTATCTTCAATAGATTTTAATTACAAAATGGCAATCCAACATGCGGCAAACTATTTTGCCAACCAAAAATATCATAAAGCATATGATGAGATAAAAGGAGTAGATGTCAAAGAAAAGGATAAACCTCTTAAAGACAGGATATATACTGTAATGTATGTAGAGCGCTTGTATGAGTCATATGAGAATAATATTGAGCTTGGCAGAAACAGAAAGGCCTTAGACTCACTACTTCGGGGAGTTAGTAAATATTATGAATATTATGATGATGCTAAGGAACTTGATATTGTGAATGACATTGATTATTCATTTGCACAAATCAAAAATGCATTAGAAATTAATTATGGCATTTCTATAGATAGAGCACAGGAGATAAATGAATTAGATGATTATGAATATATGAAAATAATCAGGGAGTATACACAGGATCAGGATGAATATTAACTTTGTGGAAAGCTTTGAGGAATATTAAATGATATCAATAATTGATTACGATGCAGGTAACATCAAAAGCGTAGAAAAGGCATTACAGTCATTGGGACAGGAAGTTATCATCACCAGTTCACGGGATGAAATTTTGAATAGTGAACGAGTGATTCTTCCTGGAGTCGGAAGCTTCGGTGATGCTATGAATAAACTTAATGAATATAATTTGTGTAACACAATATATGATGTTGTTGATAAGGGAATACCTTTTCTTGGAATTTGTCTGGGACTTCAGCTTCTATTTGAGTCAAGCGAAGAATCGCCCGGGATATCCGGTCTTGGAATCCTTAAGGGTAAGATATTGAAAATTCCTGAGTCTCCTGATATTAAAATACCGCATATGGGATGGAATTCATTGGAGATTAGAGAGGGGGCATCACTGTTTAAGGGTCTTCCCGATAATCCTTATGTTTATTTTGTTCATTCATATTATTTGAAAGCTGATAACGAGGAAGAGGTCGCAGCTACAACTGATTATTCGGTTAAGATTGGTGCATCAGTAGAAAAAGATAATGTATTTGCATGTCAATTTCATCCGGAGAAGAGCAGCCTGGTCGGACTTTCCATTTTACGAAATTTTATCAATGTCCCGAGGCTTTGTGAAAAGGAGATATAAGATGCACACTAAAAGAATTATTCCTTGTCTTGATGTTACCGGAGGCAGGGTTGTTAAAGGGATTAATTTTGTTAATTTGCGCGATGCGGGTGATCCGGTTGAGATTGCCAAAGCTTATGACAATGCCGGTGCAGATGAATTAGTTTTTTTGGATATAACAGCTTCATCGGATGCCAGAAATATTATGATAGATATGGTAAGACGTGTTGCCGAAACGGTTTTTATTCCTTTTACAGTAGGTGGTGGAATCAGAACTGTAGATGATTTTAAAGCTATATTGCGTGAGGGGGCAGATAAGATATCCGTTAATTCTGCTGCAATCAACAATCCGCAATTAATTAGTGAAGCTGCATATAAGTTTGGAAGTCAATGCGTTGTTGTTGCAATAGACGCTAAGAGAAGAGCAGATTCTTCAGGATGGAATGTATATAAGAATGGTGGTCGTATTGATGTTGGATTGGACGCTGTTGAGTGGGCAGTGAAAGCCTGTGAGCTTGGAGCGGGGGAAATACTACTTACAAGTATGGATTGTGATGGTATGAAAACCGGTTATGATATCGAGCTTACCAAAACCATAAGTGAAGCAGTATCAGTTCCTGTAATTGCATCAGGTGGAGCCGGAAGTAAGGAACATTTTTATGATGCATTGACAGAAGGCAAGGCTGATGCGGCACTTGCGGCATCGTTATTCCATTATAAAGAATTGGAAATCATGGATCTTAAGGGATATCTTAGGGATAAGGGTGTTTCGGTAAGATTATAAATATTATTATTAGCGTAGGATTATCATACAAGATGGATACAGAAATACTTATTAAAGAAAATTCAGTAACTTTAGATGAATATCTTGCTATACGCAAGAAGGTCAAATGGAAAGAATTATCAAGAATACAGGCGGATAAGGCCTTAGAGAATTGCTTATATTATGTTGGTGCATATGATGGTGATGAGCTTGTGGGATTGGGCAGAATAGTAGGTGATGGTGCTGTAATATGCTATGTACAGGATCTGATAGTTGTACCGGAATATCAGGGGCAGGGTATAGGATCACTTATTCTCAATAAGCTCGTTGATTATGTCAAAATGATTGGTGAGAATAATACAACATTGATGTTATGTCTAATGTGTGCAAAAGGAAGAGAAAAGTTTTATGAAAAGCATGGTTTTATCGCCAGGCCAACGGATATGCTTGGACCCGGAATGATACAATATTTAGAGATAACAGATTAGGAGTTTTTATCAATGAGAAAAAATATATTAAAAAAAGTATTGTTAGTTGTGATGCTGATTATGGCATCTTATAATTTGGCAGCGTGTGGTAACAAACCCGATGACAACGGTTCAATGAAATCAGAAGATGGAAGAAAGTACGGCGGGCTGATTGAAGCGAAAATGGGTGAAACCGCTCACACTGTTTTTTTTGATTTGACAGTTGATTCGGCAAAGAAATGTAGTACTTATCAGTTTCAGGATGGACTATATGTTGCGGATGAAGGGAAAAGTTATCTTGAAATAACGGTCACGGTTACTAATACCTATGATAAAGACCTTCCGATGAGTATTTCTGATTTTACACTTGATTTCAGTGACAATGCCAGTAAAGATGTTATTGCAGGTTATGGAAACTCCGAGCTTGGCAAGGAGGAGTTTATGGATAACATATATACTCTTAAACAGGGTGAGAGTATTACAAAAACTATATTATTTATAGCTGATGACAGGGCTGAATATCTACTTTGTTATAAGGAATTTTACGAAGACAAATTTGAAGGTGATTCTTATGAGATCACTGTCGTTCCTGAAGTTTTAGAACCGGCTGTAACAACAGAGGCGGTTCCTGAGGAAGATAGTAATAATACAGAGGTTGCAACTGAAGAAATACAAGAGACACAGGAAACACAAGAAACACAAGAGACACAGGAAGTTCAGGATGGTGATCAGCAATCTGGTGAAGAAGCTGTTGAGAATGAAGACACCGGAATCGAAGAAGAATGATATTAATTTTTAATTGCTTTGCAATCCGCTCGGGCGCGAAAGCGCCGCAAGAGAGTTTTTGCTTTTAGTGTAACTTTATTTTATGACCGATCATATATTATTAACAAAAGGGTTTTATAGTTATGGTTGTTAGAAATAAAGCTATGGTAAGTGAAGAAAATAAAGTTAATGAAGTAGTGGTTAGCAATGAAAATAAAGTCAATGAAGTATTGATTGGATATGACAATAAAATTGATGAAGATATGATCAACTATGGAATCGGAATGCAATATTGTGTTCATATACATCTGATCAATAAGGGAGATACTTTGTATAAGTTATCCAGACAATATGATGTAAAGCTTACGGATATTATGCGATTAAATCCTTACATTAATGTATATAATCTCAATGTGGGGGATGAGTTGCTTATTCCTGTTGCTGATAAGAAGGTAATATAGGTTATAATTATAAGATAAAAAGGAACGGTTTGATTATGGATTTTATGACAAAACTTGAAAGAAAATTCGGAAAATTTTCAATACCTAACCTGACACTTATTCTTATTGCGGGTTTTGTGTTGGGATATTTGATTGAGATAGTAAGTCCTGATGGTTCATTATTACAGATTATATCGCTTGATCCCGACAAAGTAATACATGGACAGATATACAGGCTTATTACGTGGGTTGTAATACCACCATATGGAGTCAGTATATTTGTTATCCTTATGCTTATGTTTTATTATCATGTGGGACGAACTCTTGAAAATATGTGGGGAGATTTCAGGTACACTGTATATATAGTCTCCGGGATTGTATTTACCGATATTGGAGTTATGGCGACTTATTTGGTTATGGTCCTGACAGGAAAGAGTGAATTGATCGAAGTATACAATCAGTATGGTTGGTATGGTGCATCAACATATTATCTTTGTATGAGTATGTTTCTGGCATATGCATTTATGTTTCCGGATATGCAGGTTCTAATGTATTTCATTATACCTATTAAGGTAAAATGGCTGGGCTATCTTGATATAGCATATCTCATTGTGGAAGTTATAAGATTTGGACTTTATAAATATTATACTGGAATGATCACTGTAGTTATGTCTGTTCTTAATTTTATAGTGTTCTATTTTATGCTGAAGGGTAAGACAAGAGTGACTTCTGCCCATAGAAAAAGGAAAAGGCAATATAAGCGTGAGGTTAGACAAACACAGATTATGGCAAGACATAAATGTGCGATATGTGGAAGAACTGAGGAGGATGATCCGACGCTCGAATTCAGATATTGCTCAAGGTGCAAAGGTAATTATGAATACTGCCAGCATCATTTATTTACTCACGAACACAAAAAATGAACATGAAGGAATAGTTAAATGAAAGCGGAATATAGTAAAATAATCAAAGAGATAAAAAGACATAATGACCTGGAATATAACCTTCCGGCTTACGGCAATGCCTATATTGATTCGGTATATGAATATAATATGATCAGACTTGTACTTAATTACTATACACTTAAGGAAGTGTTCGATGAGGGTGGTACAATACTTAATGACGAGCCGTTAATTGATGCATTAGAGCAGATCCACACAATTATATTTGAAACGCTGATGTCTGATGATGGACAAGACAGATGTCCTGATTGTCTTGATAGAATTGATACAATACGTAATGAATTAACAGATCGAATGACTGTACTTACATCATATACAGATGCTTTACAAATATATGAATATGTTCTTAATCGTATTGAATATGGAATAACAAAAGAAACGTACGATGTTGATGTGGCAGATCTGACAGAGCGAATATTCAGATATATATTTAACGATAATGATAAAATGGTCATCAACAGCAAGATACAGATGATCACTGCACAGCTTCCTGTGCGTATGACAAAGAATAAATTCTTCGACTATGTAAATGCAACGCTGAATATATATAAAGGTTCAGATAAGTCTTCTGTAGACGGCTTTGTTGATATGGTCATGTCTACATCAGTTATCAATAAACCGAAAGGATACGGAGAATTATATCCTGAAATATTCAAATTGATCGATCTGCTTGATAATACAGATTTTAAGAATATTAATATGGATGTTTATCGTTCTATTATGGAGCAGTTTTCGATGACATCTTCCTTCCTTACGGATATGGTCAGCAATCATTTGATCTTAATGGAGATAGTTAATGCTTTATACAGTATTCTTCTTTCTATTCCATATCAGAATAATAAAAGTGAAGTGGTTAATACTGTAAGCTCAATGATTGGAAGTTTACATGATGCATTTATTTCAGGAGGAGATATACCTGAGGATGTCGATCTTAAGTTTGAGAAGATTGAGGGAGTGCAGGAGTATCTGTCAGAAGATATAATTCAGTATGAAAGTATTCTAAATAGTGTAGTAGAAGAATCAGGTGATGAAATATCATGGATAATGGCGGATGAGATATTCTCAAGACTTGATAAGATATCAAAGTTGATGTCTAACAGTTTGTTTGTTGACCTTAATGAGAATAATGTAGATGCAGATATCGCTGATGATTCTTATATTCAGAACAAATATGCCGATTTAATCGTTGCTTTTAGTGATTATTTTAAGGAGCATCCTAAGGAAGTCAATAGGGCTGTGATGGGTTCGGTATTTTCAAATATGCCGGTGTTGTTCAATTCAGTTCAGGAAATAAAGGACTATATAGAACATAGTCTTAACAGTTGCAGTAATGAAAGTGAATTGATGGCATGTGCGAAGATTATTGATGAAATGATGGATGAGTGATAATTGATATCAATATATGGTAACTGTTTACGCAGCATCGTGCATTTATTGCTCGATACGTACGAAAATGTATATCATACGATAAATGCATAACAAATGGGGTGGAAGAGTGAGGTTTATTTTTTCTAAAAAACTATATAGTGACGGATTTTCCGAGAAGAAATTAAAAACTGTCCGTAGTCAAATTACTTATGGAAAAATAAAAATAGGGATTTATCTTATCACACTTCCTCTTGTTGAAGACGGGATTCTTGAAATATACTGGTATCCTCAATTTCTACAGCCTGAATATAGAAAGATAAAGCAAGAGGCTTTTGTAGTTGGTATTGCGAAGTCAAAAGAAGACGCATTTTCACTTGTGGAAAGGATAGTGAAGGATGTAGGTGTGAGTGACAATAGATTACTGATAAATGATTATTTTAAGGGTTGGATTATATGATATTGACAATATTAAAGATTATCGGAATTATTCTTCTGGTGATTCTTTTACTTATAATTTTTATATTGGCAGTTGTAATGCTGTGTCCTATAAGATACCGATTTAACGCAGAATACTTTGACAGCCCTGATGTATTTGCAGTTGTGAGATTTCTGCCGGTAGGACTTAATGCTCAGGTTACCTTTAAGGAGAATGATTTGAATTATACAGTCAGGGCACTCGGCGGAGTTATAATGACCAATACTGATGCCAAGCTTTCGTGGATTGGAAGAAAGATATCCGGTGGTGCAGATACAGGAGTCGGCGAGAATACCGGTGGCAATGATACATCTTTGACATCGGATTCAAATGATGTTGTTAATCAGAATATAGATGATATAAGTAATTCTGATGTTTCAAGTGTTGATTATAATAATAATCCGGAAAGTGAAGATAACAGTATTAATACAGAAGGTGTAGATAATAGTATCGATACTTTTAATATTAAGGATAGTATTAACGATAATGGAAAAAAGAAAACAAAAAAAATAAAGAAGTCCGGGAAAATTAAAGACAAAAGACCTTTGTCCGAAAAAATAGAAGATAAAACAGCAAAGCTTAAAAGAAAATACGCTGAAATATGTAATAAAATAAAAAAACTAAACAAGAAAAAAGACAGTCTATTGAAGGTGTTAAAAAGTGAAAGATTTGAAAAAGCCAAAAGAGATGTATTTCGTTATATTAAAGAACTCTTAAAAGCACTAAAACCAAAACATATTGACGGTCGAATTCATTTTGGATTGGATGATCCGGCTACAACAGGAGAAATAGTTGGTGGTCTGGCGACATTTCTTCCTTTATATGATGGGATAATAGACATAAGACCGGATTTTGAGAAACAGATAATTGAAGGTATTATCAAGGGTTATGGAAAGTTTAGAATTATATCTTTTGTTAAAGTTGGAATCAAAGTTATTTTTAATAGAAATCTTATGAAAGTGATCAAGAGAGTACAAACTATATTAGAAGCCTAGGAGGATTATATGATGGCAAATAACGATTTTAATCAAACGGTAAGTTCGCTGTTTTCCGGAATGGATAAGTTTATGACTACCAAGACAGTTGTGGGTGAACCAAAGAGTGTCGGTGATACGATTCTGGTACCATTAGTTGATGTAAGCTTTGGCGTTGCTGCAGGCGCTTTTGCCGGTGAGAAGAAGGATAACGGTGCAGGAGGAATGGGTGGCAAGATGTCGCCAAGTGCCGTTTTGGTTATTCATGGTGATCAGATAAGACTTGTCAATGTGAAAAATCAGGATACTATAACAAAGGTTTTGGATATGCTGCCGGAGGTTATTGAAAGATTTAAGAAAAAAGACGGAGATGTAGATCTTAATTCTCCTGAAATTGATAAAGCTGTTGATGAGATTGTAGAAAAAGAATAAGAATACGAACTATTTTACTAAGAGCCGCATATACTGTTTTATAGTAATTCGAATTTGGAAGTAACTATGAGACGGGTATGGGGCTTTGCTTTTTTTTGGTTTAGTGTTGGAATGATAGTAGACTTTATTTTGAAAGGATTTTGGAATTTTGTTGTGCTTATTATAGCGTTGGTGATTGCATATATATTATTTTGTAGATGTTGATTCGTTAACTATCATTGTAAACGACTATGCTAAGCTCATCTGTCGCCCTTTGGGCTTGGATTCGCTAAGCGCCGTTGTATACAGAAACTTAGCCAATCAGTCATCGCCTGTATGGCTCGACTTCTTGGAGTTTCATGGTAAACAGAACAGCACTAAGGTTCAGTTGCGCTCCTTAAGGAGCTTACTTCACCAAGTGCATCATGTATACATGAAAGTAAAACTCATCTTCGCTCGGTGAGCTTGATTCGTTAACTTTCATTGTAAAAAAATAGTACTGCCGAAGCAGTACTATAATTAAAATATTGATTATGCTCTCTCAACTTTGCCTGAACGTAAGCAAGATGTACAAACATAGATTCTCTTAGGTGTACCATCAATGTTAGCCTTAACCTTCTTAATGTTTGACTTCCACATCTTGTTAGATCTTCTATGAGAATGACTCACTTTAATTCCGAAATGAGCGCCTTTATCACATATTGAGCACTTTGCCACAGCTGACACCTCCTTGAAATAATTAACCTATCGGTTTGCAACACGTCAATTCTATCAGAAGTGAATCGCAATTGCAAGCATTAATTTAAAAAAATAGCAAATTTTGATTTTTACTTGCGTAAGTAGGGGCGTAATGGTATGATAATATGAAATGTAATACAGTATCCTGTTTGATTATCAAAAGTCTGACGGATATATATCATTAAAGGAGGTTTCCACATGAAGATAGAATTAGATAATGGAAACGGCGGCGTTGTGATAGAAAGTGATGTTATCGCTCAATATGCCGGACAATCTGCTGTTGAATGTTTTGGAATTGTAGGAATGGCTACAGTCAACATGAAAGATGGTATCGTTAAGCTTCTTCGAGGTGACAGCATTTCTAAAGGTGTCAACGTGACTGTAGAGGAGAATAATGCTATAGCTATTGATTTTCATATTATTGTAGCTTATGGAGTAAGTATTTCGACTGTTTGTGAGAATCTGATGTCAACAGTTCGTTATAAAGTTGAGGAATTTACCGGTATGCTAGTTGAGAAGATCAACGTGTTTGTTGAAGGCGTACGGGTTATTGATTAGGAGGAACTATGAGCCAGAACAATGATCAAAACAGAGTAGGTCTTGATGCTAAGGGATTGCAATATGCTTTTTTAGCAGGCGCAAAGAGTATTGAAGAGAAGAAAGATTATATTAATGAATTGAATGTATTTCCGGTTCCGGATGGTGATACCGGTACTAATATGACTTTGACTATAACATCTGCTGCAAAAGAGGTTGCAGCTATAACAGAACCGACTTTTGCCAATGTAACTAAGGCAATGTCTACAGGTTCATTGCGTGGAGCAAGAGGTAATTCGGGTGTTATTCTTTCTCAGTTAATAAGAGGTCTTTGCAAAGGATTAGAGGATAAGAACGAGATTACTACAGAAATAGTTGCTGCAGCATTTGAACGTGCAGTTGCAACAGCGTATAAAGCGGTTATGAAACCCAAAGAGGGAACTATTCTAACTGTTGCAAAGGGATTATCTGATAAAGCAACAGAGCTTGCAAAAGCTAAGAAGGATCCTCTTGAATTTGCTACGGGTGTTCTTGAATATGGTAGAGAAGTCCTCAATAAGACTCCTGATATGCTTCCTGTACTTAAAGAGGCCGGAGTTGTTGATTCGGGCGGTGAAGGTCTGATGACAATCTTAGAGGGTGCATTTGCTGCTCTTACAGGAAAGGTTTCATATGATTTTTCTAATGGATATGAGGGAGAAATGGTCCATGCAACAAGAAGTAACGGACCTGCTCCGGATGCGTCGGGATTGAGACTTACCAATTCATTGGGAATTGATAGAAAAACAATTGATACATCTCATATTAAATACGGATATTGTACTGAATTTGTAATAATATTAGAGAAGGATTTTCCTAAGGAGACTGAGGAGAGATTTAAAGAGTTTCTGTTATCCATTGGAGATTCTCTTGTTGTAGTGTCGGATGATACAATCTGTAAAGTTCATGTCCATACCAATCATCCGGGACAGGCATTTGAGAAGGCGATGGAATATGGTTCTCTTACAAGCATGAAGATCGATAATATGCGTGAGGAACATAGAGAAAAAGTTATCACTGAAGCGGAGAAAGTTGCAGCTGGTAAGGCTGTTGCCGGCAAATCGTTTGAAAATGTGCAGATAGCCGGACATAACGTGAGTTGGATGAATGATGATAAGAAAGCATCGACTGAAGAAGATAAAGAACCTGCAAAACAGAAGGAATATGGATTTATTGCTGTTTCTGTCGGACAGGGAATGAATGATATATTCAAAGATCTTGGCGTTGATCATTTAATAGAAGGTGGTCAGACAATGAATCCAAGTACGGAAGATATGCTTAATGCAATAGACAAAGTCAATGCAAAGACAGTGTATATTCTTCCTAACAATAAGAATATCATCCTTGCTGCTAATCAGGCTAAAGATTTGACAGAAGATAAAGAGATTGTAGTTGTACCTTCTAAGACAGCTCCACAAGGTGTTGCTGCATTAATTGCATTTGATGCACAGGCATCATCAGAAGATAATCTTGCTAATATGATATCTGATATGGGCAATGTCAAGACCGGTCAGGTGACATATGCGGTAAGGGATACAAGTATTGATGGCAAGACTATCAACGCCGGCGATATTATGGGTATAGATGATAACGGCATCGTTTCAGTATCTACTGATCTTTTTGAATCTACAAAAGAACTTCTTGATCATATGGTAGATGAAGATTCCGAACTTATCAGCATTTATTATGGCGCTGAGGTTAAGGAGGAGGATGCTAAGGAATTCGAGAATTATGTAACAGAAAATTATGAGGACTGCGATGTAGAGTTTAATTACGGCGGACAGCCTATATACTATTATATTTTATCTGTAGAATAGGGTATTTCATTCTTGCCGTAACGACATATCAAATATTTATTAATATATGGTGGTGATCAGGTGTCTTAACTAAGATGCATGCACCACCATGATTGTTTTTTATAATTATCTGAGCTTTAATGTTACATATCATATGAAAAGGTGAATATATAATGAATGTTAAAGATAAGGTGGAAAGTTTAAAAGGAGTAGGAAAGAAAACCGCTGCTTTATTTTCAAAAATAAATATTAATACCATTGCTGATTTGTTAAGGTATTATCCAAGAAATTATCTTATCTATGGTGAACCATGTGATATTGAGTCGGCAGTTATAGGAGAAAGGGTTGCTATAAAGGCGTCAATAAGTTCATATGTTGATGTCAAAAAGGTAAGAAAATTAACTATTGTAACCTGTAATGCTAAGGATGTTACGGGACAGGTTAGGCTTGTATGGTATAACAGTCCATTTTTAAAACAGGTTTTTCATATAGGACAGACTTATATATTTGTTGGAAATCTTTCGGTCAGGAAGAATCAGCTTATTATTGAACATCCTGAATATTATAGCATTGAACAATATGAGAGCATGAAGACGTCAATGCAGCCTATATATTCATTAACTGCCGGACTTAGTAATAAGACTGTTACTAAAGGTGTTAAAGCAGCATTACCTTTAATTGATGAGATAAAAGACACTGTTCCGAAGGAAATTATTGACAAGTTTTCTTTAATGCCACTTGAAGAGGCTATAAATGGCGTTCATTTTCCTTCTGATTTTGACAGTATGCTCCTTTGCAGGAACAGGCTTGTTTTTGATGAGTTTTTTATCTTTTTGGTTCGTATGGCAATGATTAGGGAGCATAATGTCAAATCAGTCAATAATTATGTTATTGATGATTTTACGGAGATTGATAAGTTCATTGCAAATCTTCCGTTTGAATTAACAAATGGTCAGAGAGAAGCTGTTAATGACATCAAAAATGATATTAGCAGTAATTCTGTTATGAACAGATTAATACAAGGGGATGTCGGCTCAGGTAAAACAGCAGTTGCTGAGATTGCTATCCTTGCAACGGTAAAGAACGGATATCAGGCAGCATTTATGGCACCTACTGAGGTACTTGCAAAACAGCATTATGACAGTCTTATAAAGGATTACAAAGATTATGATGTAAGGGTGGAGCTGTTAGTCGGCTCTACTAAACTTTCAGAGAAAAGAAGAATTTATGAGGCGTTGACAAATGGTGAAATTGACGTTTTAGTCGGTACACATGCTCTCATTCAGGATAAGGTCGTATATAATAATCTGGCTTTGGTAATTACGGATGAGCAACACAGATTCGGGGTGCGTCAGAGGGAAAAGCTTTCTAAGAAGGGTGAAGATCCGCATGTGCTTGTAATGAGTGCAACTCCTATTCCACGAACACTTGCAATTATCATGTATGGAGATCTTGACATTTCAATTATCAAAGATATGCCTGCTAACAGAAAACCGATTAAGAATTGTGTAGTAGGCCCTAAATACAGACCTACAGCATATAAGTTTATGAGTGATCAGATTGGTGAGGGTCACCAGATATATATAATCTGTCCTATGGTAGAAGCCAGCGAGAATGTTGAGGCTGAAAATGTCATTGAATATCAGGAGCGGATTAAAGAGTATTTTTCTTCTGAAGTGAATATAGCATATCTGCATGGGAAGATGTCAGCTGATGAGAAAAACGATATAATGGAGAGCTATGTGAGAAAAGAGATTGACATCTTAATATCAACTACTGTTATTGAAGTTGGAATCAACAATCCCAATTCAACTGTGATGATGATTGAAAATGCAGAAAAATTCGGACTGTCACAGCTTCATCAGCTTAGAGGAAGAGTTGGAAGGGGAGATGCACAGTCGTATTGTATCATGCTCTGTTCCTCAGATAATAGTGATGCACAGAAAAGACTTGAAATACTTAATAAGTCAAATGATGGATTTTTCATTGCCAATGAAGATCTGAAGTTAAGAGGTCCGGGTGATTTCTTTGGCGTCAGACAGAGCGGAGATATGCTTTTTATGCTCGGTGACATTTATAATAATGCTGACATCTTGAAAAAAGCATCGGATGCAGTGAATTATCTTATAAAGGAATCATTTCCTTTAGAGACACTGTCAGATAATAATACTACAGTATATTTGTAATATAGCTTGACAATTCTCTTTTTTTTAATAAAATAAATAAGGAGTTTGGTTTATGAGAGTAATAGCCGGCAAAGCGAGAAGTATTCAATTGAAGGCTCCGGAGGGAATGGATACACGTCCGACAACCGACAGGATCAAAGAAACGCTTTTTAATATTATTAACAATAGAATATATGATTCGTGTTTTCTGGATATATTTGCAGGAAGCGGCGGAATAGGTATTGAAGCATTGAGTCGTGGCGCTGCTAAGACATACTTTGTAGAAAATAACAGGAAGGCATGTAGCATTATAGAAAGCAATCTTGCAAAAACACATCTTGAGGATGATGCAGAACTTCTCAACATGAATGCGTTAAATGCCGTTAATTATCTTTCGGGAAAAGAAAAGTTTGATATTGTATTTATGGATCCGCCCTATGGAAAGGGGTTGGAGAAACAGCTTCTTTCAAAGAAGACGTTTGTTGATTTGTTGAATGAAGATGCGATAGTGATAGTTGAATCAGATCTTGACACAGTTTATAGTGAAGATGAATATACCAGACTTCGATTAGTCAGAGAGAAGATATATAAGACTAATAAACATACTATTTTTGAAGTTTTATAATAATGGAAATGAGGATAGAAAGTTGGGTAAAGTTATATATCCGGGAAGTTTCGACCCGGTTACATATGGACATCTCGATATAATTAAGCGTTCGGCTTCAATGTTTGAAGAAGTGGTTGTTGGAGTGCTTTCTAACAGTGCAAAGAATCCGTTGTTCTCACTTGAAGAAAGAACAGAGATGATAGTCGAAGCTGTCAAAGATTATGATAATGTAACAGTTATCAATTTTGATGGACTTTTGATTGATTTTATGAAAAAGCAGGATATTTCAGTAATTGTAAGAGGACTTCGTGCAGTTACTGATTTTGAATATGAGCTTCAGATTGCTCAAAGTAACAGGAAGATAAGTAAAGACACAATTGATACCGTTTTTCTTACGACTAGTATTGAATATGCATATTTAAGTTCAAGTATTGTTAAGGAGTATGCAAGATATGGAACAGATGTAAGTGAATTTGTTCCCGAGTATGTAGCATTTAAACTCAAAGAAAAGTACAAGCTTATGTAGTATTAATCATTGTTAATGAAAGTGTGCGTTTTACATGCACTAATGAAGAAATGGAGGAAAGACAAGTGGCTAGGAAGAGTATTGAAGATGTAATGAATGAGATTGAGGATTTTATGAACAGCTGTAAGACAACAGCATTGTCATCTAACAAGGTGGTTGTTCCCAGAGATGAGTTTGATGAGCTGTTTGGAGATCTCAAAGTTAAGATACCTGCAGAGATAGATCGTTGTAAGAAAATCATGCGTAACAAAGAAGCAATATTAATGGATGCAAGAAAGACTGCAGATGAGATAATCGCACAGGCTACAGCACAGGCTAACCAGATGGTATCTGAGACTGCTATTGTCAACCAGGCTAATCAGCAGGCTTATGAGACTGTTGAACTTGCTCGTGTCCAGGCCAATGATATGCTTGCACAGGCTGTTTCAGAGTCTAATGAGATCAGATTAGGTTCAATGCAGTACACCAACGATATTATGTTAGGAATCCGTAATTATGTAGAAGCAACTCTTCAGGCTGAACGTGCCAACTATGAAAATCTTATAGCTACTCTTGAAAATGATTATATGATCGCTAATGCTAATCTTGAAGAAATACAGGGACAGATAGTTGAATTTACAGGTGATCCAACAAGCGTTACCAAAGCTCCACAGATGAAGGTTGCCGCTAACGGCAAAGCTGTTCCTCCTGCACCAAAAGCAAAACAAAGTATGGTAGATAAAGTTAAGCAGGCAGTAAGCGGTAAGGATGAAAAGGCTGCCACTGTTGAGGAGAAGAGAACAAGTATCTTTGAAAAATCACACGTGTCTAATGATGCTTCTAAGAATAAAGAAGTTGTTGATGATGTCAAGGTTAATAAGATTACTGATAATAATAAAGTAGAAACTAAGGATAAAGAGACATCAGATAAAGTTGATAATAATATAGAATCAGTATTTCAGGAGATAGAAGTAGATACCAATACAGTGGATACTGAAGAAAAACCAAAGAAAGTTAAAAAGGTTGTTAAAAAGAGAAATCCAGTAATTCACACTCCACAGACAGCTCAGGAGACGGTTGCCAAGACATTAGAGGCCGCGTCTAATAACAAGGTTGATAAGACAGTATATAAAGCAAACGGTGAGCAGGCGAGGGAAGTACCACCTATGGAAGGTAATGTTAAGAGAGGACCGAGAGTTGGAAGAGCTGTTGTAGAAGAAGCTGCTGATAACAGTAATGTCGGTGAAAACACTTCAGAAGAATCACCTGTAAAAGAGGGGAAATCTGTCGGAGTCATAGATGACTTTACCATGGGAAAGAAATTCTAATGTGATTCATCATTTAGTTAGTATCTCACATTCCCTGTGAGACACATATGAAATATTATATTTTATATATGTTCTATAATTTTTTTAGATATAACATAGTAAGTATGAAAGTACCTGTGGAGATGATTATCTTGTCGCGCAGGTACTTTTTGATTGTTGCGCCTTTATAATTCAGAACACATTTCACCTGAAATGCAGTGCAAAGACCTCCAAATGCAGAAAGTGATGTTATAATGCAGGTGATCATAAGTTTTGATATAGATAGGCTGCTGATCAATGTCAGACCGTTTGTAATTTCCAAAAATGCCAGAATGCATTTGGACAAATCAGTGTGTAACAATGGAAGAGCAATTTCTAAGATGATCGAAAATATGATTACATATATACCGATCAAAACCATAGTATTAACGGCTTCTAAGAATGTAACAGAGATATCTGTATCCTTTTGATTGGTTAGGGTGGCTTTAGGGCAGATATGAGTATTCTTAAAATTTTGTCCGCATTTAAAATATAGATAGTATAATGCAATATGTGGAATATAGATCAATAACAGAAAAGCCGGCAAAGAGAGTGAATTCTTTGGGAGAATAGGATATACAAAGCCGATAAGAAACATTGGATTGGCCTGACTTGAAAAAGAAAGGAATGAATTGGCAATGTCCGGACTTATTATACCGGATACTACAAAGTCATTAAGTATCTTTGCTCCGATTGGATATCCGCATAGATTTCCCATAATAATTGCAATGAATATATATTTTATATATGATTGGTTTTGAATAAAATCTGCTA